>CALKAQ010000118.1 GCA_937983075.1 uncultured bacterium
TGGGGAGGATGCTCCAATGCCTGGAGCCGATCAGTCACTGGCATTGGGCAGCCGTGGAAGTGCCCTCGCCCGGCTGGCCAGTCATGCTCGCAGCCGGGATGGCAATCATAGGCGTCAAGCTGTGGGAGCCCCGGTCGGCGCAGCGCCTGCGACTCGCCGGCAAGCGCCTGCTGCTGGTCGCACTGGGCCTTGTGGTGGCAGCGAGCGCGTCGCCGCTGTGGACGATGTGGGAAAAACGCGTCGAAATCGTCTTTCTCGATGTGGGACAAGGGGACGCGATCTTCATCCGGACTCCTCGAGGACGGACGGTGCTCATCGACGGCGGGGGGTCGCCGCGCAGCGCGGAGCGGCCGGAAGACTTTTTTGACGTAGGCAAGCATCGTGTCATGCCGTTCTTGCGCCATCGAGGAATCCGGCGGATTGATGTGCTGATCAATTCGCATCCGCACGAAGACCATTTGCAAGGGCTGCTGGCGGTGCTGCGCGAACGACAGGTCGCCCATGTGATCGATGCCGGGGACGCAGAAGACAGCATCACTTATCGTGAATACCGGGGCATCATTGCCGAGCGGTCGATAGCATATCACGTCGCTGCTCGCCATGACGTCATTCAACTTGAGCCAGGCATTTATCTGGAGGTGCTGCATCCCCCGGCGGACGCCGGGAACGAGTGGCAGGGGCTGAACAACCGCTCCCTCATCTTGCGCCTTGTCACCCCCTACGGAAACGTGCTTTTCACGGGAGACATTGAACGAGCCGGACAGCAGGAGCTTCTGTGGGGCGGAGAGAAGCTGGATTTGGCCGCGCAGGTTGTCAAAGTTCCGCATCACGGTTCCGGGCGCGATCTCGAAAGACGCTTTATCGACGCGGTCCGGCCTGAGATCGCGGTAATTCAAGTCGGCAAAAATTCCTTCGGCCATCCCGCTCCGGCCGTCATCGCGGCGTACGAAGAGCGCGGGGCCCGAGTGCTGCGCACCGACCGGCACGGTGCCGTCACTGTGCGTCTGTCGAAAAGAGGTTTGCATGTCACCACGTTTCGCTAGAAAGGATGGAAGGCAGTGGACGAACGGCAGCTGCGCCACGAATTGAGTGAAAGGATCATACGCCCGGCCTACGTCTTGCTCGGCAATGACGCGACACGGAGGGAACAGGCTTTTCGCGATATCCGGGACGCTGCCGTCGATCCGACGCTGCATGATTTGGCGGTGCAGACGTTCGACGGCGATTCGGTGCAGGTGGATCAAATCATTGAGGCCGCCAGAACCGCGCCGTTTTTGGGGGAACGGCGTGTCGTGTATGTGCGCCGCTTCGACGCCATGTCGACGGACGATCAAGCGACCGTCATCGAGCTTCTTGCCGCCGGATTGCCGACAACGGTGCTCGTGTTGGCCGCAACGTCACTCGATCGCCGCCGCAAAGCCACACAAAGCTTGCTCGAACACGCGGCTGTGGTTCAATTGGAAGATCCTGAAGGTGAGGGGATGATCTCGTGGCTTTTGCGTGAATCCCGGGTGTACGGTTTGCGGCTGCAAGGTCAGACGGCCCGCCGCCTCATCGACGTGGCGGGAAGCCAGGTGGACGTGCTGCGCCGTGAGTTGGAAAAGCTGTCACTTTACGTCGGCTGCGGCGAGGTGACGGAGGAAGACGTCTTGCAAGTGGCCGCGGCCGGCAGCCCGGAAGCTGCACAAAACGCCATCTTTCAACTGTGCGACGCGGTTGCGGAAGGGCGCACGGCGCAAGCGCTGTATAAACTCGATGAGGTTTTGAACGGCGGAGCCAACGGTATTTATGTCATTGTCATGCTGGCTCGCCATTATCGCCTGCTGCTCGGCGTCAAGACGTGCGGCGAAACGAATCCGAACCGTGTCAGCCAAGCCTTGAATCTGAAAGCACCGCGTTTTGTCGTCGAGCGCTTGTTGTCGCAAGCGGCACGCCTCACGCAAAGACAAATCGAAGAAGGGCTGCAGGTTCTTCTCAATGCGGATATGCAGCTCAAGAGAAGCGCGCCTGTGCGGCCGACAATTGAAAGCGTGATCATCCGGCTGACGGTGCGGACACGCGAAAAAACCGGCACCACGTACGGTACCGGCTCCCAAGGGGGATGAATGATTGGGCGGACAAGAAGGTAACAGCCGTTGGCCTGTGCAATCAGCGTCGCTGTTCGTCGATGCAGCGAACTGCATGACGAGTCGGGTGTTTAGCCGAGTTGCGCAAGACTGCGTGCCAGGCGAGACTTCTGACGGGCTGCTTTATTGCGGTGAATGATGCCTTTGTTTGCAGCTCGGTCAAGGGCTGAAGCGGCAATGGCGAAAGCCTGCAGTGCTGCTTCCTTATCGCCTTGCATGATCGCCGCCCGGCATTTTTTCACCAGTGTCCGCGCTCTCGAGCGATACATCCGGTTGTACTGCCGCCGACGTTCACTCACCCGTGCCCGCTTGGCAGCCGATAGAGAGTTGGCCATGCTGACGTTTCACCTCCCGCACGAGGATTTGGCGGTACTCATCTTCCAAGTTTGACAAAAACGATGGACCTCGAGTATTGTAGCACGCCTTCCTTCGGAATTCAACCAGAGTCGCAAAAAGTCGCCACGTGAGTGATGTTTTGTCCGGTTAGTGTTAGAGAACCACTTCGCGGGGAATGATTGCTCCTGGAGGTGGTGGCGCGATGGACGATCGAACGGAAGAAGAGCTTTCCTCGTTCGACCACGTCATGACGGATTTGGCGCTCGAAGCACACCAGGTACTGGTTCAAGGACGAGGCGGACCCGAAATTCCCGGCGTCCGTGTGGAAACCGAGCGGCGCGAATTTGCTGAAATCAGCCGCGTATCCATCGAAACGGATGCGGGAGCGCGTGCCATGGGCAAAGCCCCCGGCACCTATGTGACCATTGAGGCGCCTTCCTTGCGCAACCGGAACCAGCAGGAGCAGGAACAAGTCTCACAATATTTGGCGGAAGAAATCAGCAAGTTTTTTGAAAGCATGCACATCGGACCCGAAGACCCGTGTCTCGTCGTCGGTTTGGGCAACCGCAATGCCACGCCGGACGCGGTCGGACCCGCCACCGTGGACGAGCTCTTGGTCACCCGTCATTTGCACGAGATGGCACCGCCCGAGCTGCGGGGCGGCTTGCGCCCCGTCGCGGCAATTGCCCCGGGCGTGCTCGGGCTGACGGGCATTGAAACAGGGGAAATCATCGCCGGAATCGTCGACCGCATCCGGCCGGCCGTGGTCATTTGCATCGATGCGTTGGCGTCACGCAGTGCGGAACGGTTGGGCACCACGATCCAGCTGGCGGATACCGGAATCAACCCGGGCGCCGGCATCGGCAACCAGCGCATGGGGATAACCCGTGAGACCATCGGCGTTCCGGTGCTTGCCATCGGCGTTCCGACCGTCATCCATGCGACGACGATTGTCGGCGATGCGCTCGACTTGCTGGCGCAAGAGCTGCGAGGGGGAGGGGCGAACTCGAGTCCGGTCGGCTCACACGGAACAGGGCGGCTTGATCCGAGCCGCATCCGGGTGCGTGAAACTCAGGCCGGATTCGGTCCACAAGCCGGTGCCTATGGAAGTGGACTGCAGCCCGCCGGATCGGCGCAGCAGTACAGCCGGACCGGTGTTCCCATCGGGCACGATGCACTGGGGCTGCCGATTGATCCGGTGCAAAAAAAGTTCATGGTGCAGCAGCTTCTCGGTCCTCACATGGGCGCGATGGTTGTTACACCGAAAGAGATCGATACGATGATCGAAGACATTGCGGCTTGCCTCGGCGGCGGCATGAATGCCGCTTTACATCCGGCGATCGATCTGACAGACATTCTGGCGTATCTTCAAGGTTGAATCGCCCGCAGCGTTCCGAGGCGAGCCGCGGCAATGGCTTCGAGCTCACGCCGGACGGCTTCGACAAACGCTCGGGGGTCCAAGCGGCCTGCGAGCAGATCGAACAATTTCGGCGCGATCACTTTTTCCAGTGCCTCGGCTTCCAGGCGTGCAATGTGATGGTCGGCCGGCGGCGCCGTCAGGCGTTCGGCGAGGGCCACGAGAGCGTTCGTATGCACGGCGGGCAAACCGGTGCCGACAGCCCATTTGGACAGCGAAGAAGGATGTGCCGGGATGGCCAGCAGGCGACTCGCCTGCCACAGCCCCAACCGACGGCTCAAATGATCGGCGACGAGCATCACAGCCCGGGTATGGTCGTCGCCGACGTGGGGTTCCCGGCGAAAAACGGCGTAGCCGGCGACGTATCCGCTGACGCCGACGAGATGATCGCCGAAATAAGGGGGCGAAGTGACCGCCAGAACTGAACTCGAATGGCCCGCAGCCGCATCGGATTCTTCCGGATGAGTCAATTCGCCGACTCGTGTGAACGCATGATGCAGCAGCAGATGATTGACCGGGGCGACAGCGGCGGCTTGACGTTCCCAGAAGTTTTCGAGGCGTGAGCGGGAAACTTGTTCGGGCTGGGCGGACATGAGTTTTTCCTGCTGCAGGCTGTGGAGAAAGTGCGCAGCCTGCAGCATGGCTTCTTCGGTCCACTGGAGGGTTCCGGTTTCGTCGTACAAGCCGTGCCCCGTCGTAGCCGTAATCATGCCCGCAAACAGCCGCGGATCATAAGCGTTGTAGGCCAGCACATGCCGATTGGGCTGCACGGCCCGCGCTCGTTCGAGGAACGTGTCATCATCCAGTGCACCCGAGGCCATGGTGAAGCCGTCGATGGAGGCATGATGCAGCCATAGGTCCATGGTGATCCAACGGGGCCATGCCCACATGGTGTCGCCGATGGTCACACCGGCGACGGCGGGGGCGGCAAGATCGGCTCGATTGACCTCCGAGAGGAACGGGGTGACGGGTATTTGCAGCGGCGTGTCGAAGCGATGGCCGAGCATCGTACCGGCGATGTCGGGAGGCATACCGGCATCTAGAGCCTCTTGAAGCCGGCTTGGCAGTTCGGCGGGATCAATAAAGACGACTTCAACCGATATATTGGGGTAAATGTGACTCAGCTCACGTACGGCTTCGAGCACGGCTTCGCGCTGCGGATTCGTTCCGCCGCCGGGAATGAACAAGTCGGGTTCCCACAACACGACCTCATAGCGGCGGTTGGGATGGATTTCCGCCAAGGGATCGATGCGAACGCCGCCGACATCGACAAGTCGGGATTGCCATTGAAATACTTTCCAGCCGCCCAAGGCGAGTCCGACGACGATGAGCGCCAAGAGCCCCCGCACAATAAGCCGGTTTTTGCCGTTCTTCACAGTGCCACCCCTCATTTGTGATCCCTGTTCATTTCAGGCCGAGAAGATAGTAAATGTCGCTGTATACGGTGCCATCGACGGGCAGGCCGTAGATTTCCTGCAGCCGGCGAACCGCTTTTTCGGTGTTCGGCCCGTAGCGGCCGTCGGCGCCACCAGCGTCCAAACCGATGTCCTGCAACCGAAACTGCACGAGCACGACATCTTCGCCCGTCGTTCCCACTTGCATGCGCCGACCGATCTGGACGGGCGGCGGATCACCGACGATGATCACCCGCGTGCCAATGTCCACCCACTCGTACAATTCCTCCACGTCGTGATTGTACATGCGGATACAACCGGCGCTTGCTCGATGGCCGATCGAACCGGGTTGATTGGTGCCATGGATCCCGTATATTCCCCACGGAACGTTCAAGCCCATCCAACGGGTGCCAAAGCCGCCGCCCCAACGCCCTTTGTTAATCACGCGCCATTCACCGATGGGGCTGAGCGTGTAGCGGGTCGGGCGGCCCACCGCGACCGGATAGGTTTTGAATGGCTCACCGTCGACGTAAACCGTCAATGTCAACGTCCGTGTGTCGACGAGAAGGTACAGATCGGCGTCGGGCGGAGGCGCCTGCTGCGTTGTCTGTGCCGGCTGCTCGTTCACGTCCGGCAGCAAATACGGCCAGTGCGCGATGCGAAAAACACCGTCGGGCACGAGGCCTGCCGCCGCCTGGAACTTTTCCACCGCCTGTGCGGTCAGTGGACCGTACACACCGTCGATCGCTCCGTCGTAGTAGCCGCTCGCGGCAAGGTGCTCTTGCAGTTCGACGACATCAGGTCCTTCCATGCGGGGCGTTGTGAGAAAAAGCGTGCGATCGACGGCACAGCCTGCCGGCACCGGGGTCAGCGAAAGGGCATCGGCTGCGTAACTCAGCGGTGTAGCTGTCATCATGCCAGCGAGAACGCAGAAGACCAACATCCGGCATGTCCGAGAGCGGTGAACCCGCATGACCATCCTCCTGCTCTGACGGTGTCCATTTGATGTACGAGTTATATGGCTGTGGGACATGGAATATGACGCGAACCACATATCCTGTCCACCATCGCCATAGATTGTGGTGGAAGGAGCGGTGGTTTATGGGCTGGAGGATGCGGGCGCTTCAACGCAGGATGCGGCAGTGGGCGGCGCGCAACTTGGCACGGCGGCGGTTTCGTACGCGCTCGCACGTGCGAAGCTTGTTTTTTCTCTACATTGGAATCGCGGTTTCCGCCGCCGTCATCACCGTTGCGGTTCAGCAGCCGGCTTGGGTGCGGTTTGTCGTGCATCAAATCGGCGCTGGGGTGAAGCAAGGGGCGCAGTGGATCGTGCCTGCCATGTATCGGACGCTGCAGCCTTCTGGCGAAAGTGCGGCAGCAATCGTGGAAGACACGTTGCCGTATCGCTACGCGCTGGATCATGAACCGTCGCCGGCGACGACGTGGCTCATGACGTTGCGGGCCTGGATCTTCGTAGCCACCGCGTACGATGTTTGGCAGCCGGATACCTTTTTGGAAGCGGAACTGCCCGGCTACGCGCACCTCGCCCGCAGCGGCCGGGAAACCGTGCGGTCACCGGGATCTGATCCTGCTTCCAATGGGGACACGCCGCCTATGAACGTTCCGGACGAACGCCGGGTGGACGACGGCGGCACACCGGCTCAGCCTGCCGACGATATCGTGCCGGGCGAGCCAATTGCTGGCGGCGGAACGGAGCCGGACGGGACGAGCATCGGCAGGTCGGATGACGGGGCGCGTGATCCGCTGCAGGTGCTGCGTGAAGTGGACTGGGGCGATGAGCCGCTTGTCGCCGTGCTGCACACGCATCCGTCGGAAATGTATCGCACCGACACGTTTGCGCCGGCCAACCCAAACGATTACCATCGATTTGATACGGCCGACACCGGCGTCGTCCGCGTCGGTGCGCGGATCGTCGACATCCTTTGGAATGAGTACGGCATTCCGGCGGTGCACGACACGACGCTGCACAACACGCCGTGCCATCATTGTGCGTACGCAGAATCGCGTGTGACGGCTCAGCGCCTTATTCGCAGTTATCCTTCATTGGAATTTATCTTTGACATTCACCGCGACGGTGCAGTCGACGTTTCCATGCTGACGTCGGTGGGTGATGAAACCGTCGCACAGCTGGCCATCGCCGTAGGGCGAGGCCACAATCAGTGGACGCGCAATCTCGCAGCGGCTGAAACCATCGCTCAGCTGTTCAACGAAGCGTATCCGGGTGTTTTTCGCCGGATTTTGCATCTCGACCACCGGTACAACCAAGATTTGCATCCGCGCTTTCTGCTCGTGGAAATGGGGAACTATTACGACCACGAAAAATACGCGCTCCGCACAGCCGAAATGTTGGCGGAAATTATCGCCAAAGCACTTTACTTGGAGCGGTTTGGCGAGGCAGCCTGGAATTAGGCATCGGAAAGCTGTGCTTCATGGGGGCGGCGACGGCGTACCATATCGAAGACGAACCGGACTTCTTCCATGCGGCAGAGCAGGGCAAAGCCGCCATAAACCAAGACGCCCGCCAAAACTCCGGTGATCACCTGCAGCAGCCGGCCGGCGGATGTGGACAAGCCAACCCATTCGCCTACAAGGGTTGCCGTGTAATATGCCGCACAGGCCATCACGGCTGAACCGATGACCGCAAGGATGCCGGAACGCAAGATGCGCTTGCCGTCGAAGTGGCCGATATGTTTGCGCAAGACGAGCAGATACAGGATCATGTTGAGGATGACCGTGAGGGACCAGGCAAGAGCGAGCGCGCCGTGGTTCAGGTCGGTCAGCCACAGAAGCAGCAAGGCCAGACCGGTGTTGGCGGCAATGGCGACGAAACTCACTTTTAGCAGCGTGCGAGTGTCTTGAAGAGAAAAATAGACTTGCATTAAAATCTGACATGCGGCTTGGGCAAAAAGCCCGATCGAGTAGTAAAGTAGCGCGGTGCCGGCCATGGCGGTGTCGTTCGATGTAAACTGGCCGACTTCGAACAGAAGTCGAATGATCGGCTCGCGCAAGACGGCGAGGCCAAAGGCAGCCGGGATGGTCACGAACAGCACGGTGCGGATGCCGACGGAAAACGTGCTGCGGAAACGAGGCCATTCCCGCTTTGCCGCCAGCTCGGACAGCGTAGGCAGCAGCACGGTTCCCATTCCCATCGCGAAGATGCCGAGCGGCAACTGAACGAGTTGATTGGCTATGCGGAGAGCGCTTGGACTCCCCTCGCCCAAACCGGATGCGAGATTGGCGGAAATGGTGAAGCTGAGCTGAAAGACTGAAAGCGCAATAATGGAAGGTCCCATTAATGTCCGTATTTGCCTGATGCCAGGGTGAGACAAGTCGAAGCGCAGATGAAACCTGCCCATGCTTTTCTTGAGGAAAAAGGGCAATTGAATGAGAAAGTTGGCGATGGCACCGACGACGGTACCGATGGCCATGGCAAAAACGCCGAGCCAACGCGCCAGGGCGTATGTGCCGGCGATAATGGCCAGATTGTACGCGATGGGACCGACCATGGGGGCGGTAAAGCTTTTGTAGGATCGGTGGACGCCCATGCCCAAACCGGCCAAGGCTGTGAAGAACACGGCGACGAAGAGGATGCGCATCAAACGGATCAGAAGTTCGCGCTGCTCGCCGACGAAACCGTAGCCGACAAGAACAGTAAGCTGCGGCGCAAAGACGGCTCCCAAGGCCGCGAAAAGCACCAGCAAGCTGACCGTAACGGTAAAGAAGGAACTTGCGACACGCCACGCCTCATCTTCTTGCTCTTTCGCCAAATAGCTTGTGAATACGGGAATGAAAGCGGCGTTGAGACCGCCCGCGACCAGGAGAAAGAACATAAAATCGGGGATGTTGAACGCATTGCGAAAGACGTCCGTCTGCCAAGTCATGCCGAAAACTTGAGCGATGGCACGTTCGCGGACGAGCCCGAGCAGGCGACTGAACAAAATCAGCAGCATGACCACCCCTGCGGCACGGGCCATGGGGCGTTCCCGATGGTGTTCCTTCAAGGGGATGCCTCCTTGTATCTAACTGGCCTTTTCGTTCGCAGTGGGGCAGAATCCTGCCGAACCTTCGGCCATTGGCTTGAGCAGTCTGAAAGCAAGTGTTATGCTATATGAAGCTGCAAATGGAAAGAGGGAAAAGCGGACTTTCATGACGCAACAGCGTTATATCCGGAACTTTTGTATCATTGCCCATATCGATCATGGCAAGTCAACGCTGGCCGACCGCCTTTTGCAGTACACAGGCGCCTTGAGCGAACGCGAAATGCAGAATCAGGTGCTCGATGCCATGGACATCGAGCGCGAACGCGGCATCACCATCAAAATGCAGGCCGTGCGTCTCAATTATAAAGCCAAAGACGGCACCGAGTACGTGTTCAACTTGATTGACACGCCCGGTCACGTTGACTTCTCCTATGAGGTCTCGCGCAGTTTGCAAGCGTGTGAAGGAGCGCTTCTTGTCATCGACGCGGCGCAGGGCATTGAAGCCCAAACGCTGGCGAACTTGTATTTGGCCCTCGAACACGACTTGGAAATTATACCCGTCATCAATAAAATCGATCTGCCGAATGCCGATCCCGAGCGTGTGAAGCGTGAGCTCGAAGAAACCATTGGCATCGATGCCTCGGAAGCGATTCTTGCCAGTGCGAAAGAAGGCATCGGCACGGAAGAAATCCTCGAGGCGATCGCCGAGCGAATTCCGCCGCCGAGCGGCGACCCGAACGCGCCGCTGCAGGCACTCATATTCGATTCCCATTACGATCCGTATCGCGGCGGCGTCGCTTACGTGCGTGTGGTCAATGGCCATCTCGAAATCGGGCAAGGCATTCAAATGATGTCCAGCGGCAAGAAGTTCGAAGTCACCGAGCTTGCCGTATTTCGCCCGCGGCCGGTGCCCGTGCAGCGCTTGGAGGCGGGGGAAGTCGGTTGCGTTGTGGCGCAAATGAAGGATGTCAAGGACACGCGCGTCGGTGACACCATCACGAGCATCGACCGCCCGGCAAGCGAACCGCTGCCCGGCTACAAACCGGCCAAACCGATGGTGTATTGCGGTTTGTACCCGGTCGATACCGAAGCGTATTCCGATCTGCGCGACGCTCTCGATCGGCTTCAGCTCAACGACGCCGCGCTCGTGTACGAACCCGAAAGCTCGCAAGCACTTGGCTTCGGCTTCCGTTGCGGTTTCTTGGGACTTTTGCACATGGAAATCATTCAGGAACGCCTCGAGCGCGAGTTTGGACTCAATTTGATCGTCACGGCTCCGAGCGTTGTGTACCATATCCGGAAGACCGACAAAACCGACATTTATATCGATAATCCGGCACACTTCCCGCCGCCGCAGGACATCGATACGGTGTCGGAACCGTACGTGTTGGCGCAAATCATCGTTCCCGAGTCTTTCGTCGGCGCCGTCATGGAGCTTTGCCAGGAAAAGCGCGGCACGTTCAAAAACATGGAATATTTGTCCCCGGAACGTGTGCGCATCGAATATGAATTGCCCTTGGCGGAAATTTTGATGGATTTCTTCGACAAACTGAAGTCGCGCACGAAGGGGTATGCCTCGCTCGATTATGAGATGATCGGCTACCGTGAAACGGATCTCGTCAAGCTCGACATTTTGCTTAACGGCGAGTCCGTTGACGCATTGAGCCACATCGTCCACCGTGACAAGGCGTATCAAGTCGGGCGGATGCTGGTCGAAAAACTGCGCGAAGTCATCCCGCGCCAAATGTTCGAAGTGCCGATTCAGGCGGCGATCGGCAACCGCGTCATCGCCCGTGAAACGATTCGAGCGCTGCGCAAAGACGTGCTTGCCAAATGCTACGGCGGCGACGTGTCGCGGAAACGCAAACTTCTCGAAAAGCAGAAAGAAGGGAAGCGCCGCATGAAGCAGCTCGGTCAGGTGGAAGTTCCGCAGGAGGCCTTCATGGCCGTCTTGAAGATCGACTGATGGCAATGGACTTGATGCAAACGGTTCCGGCTCAATCCGCCGGGGCATGGAACCCGGCGGAGGCGAAAGGGCTTTACGTCCACATACCGTTTTGCGTACGCAAATGCCCTTATTGCGATTTCAACACGTTTTCTTTGGAGCGCACCGCCGTCAAGCGTTTTCTTGCGGCGTTGCGGAACGAAATCCGCTACTGGCACCAACAGCTCGGAAGCGTCCGCTTCGATACGGTGTTCGTCGGCGGCGGCACGCCGACGGTGCTCTCAGGCTCACAACTCGCCGAAGTCATGATGTATATTCGTGACTCGTTCGATATTGCTCCGAATGCGGAAATAACCGTGGAAGCGAATCCCGGCAGTGTGACACGCCGCGGACTGGAGGCGATGGTCGCTTCGGGCGTCAACCGCGTGAGCTTGGGAGCGCAAGCGTTTGACGACGCCCTGCTGCAGCACATCGGCCGCAACCATTCCGTGAAGGACGTTTACGATTCGTATGCACTGATATGCGAGGCGGGGCTGACCAACATCAACATGGACCTCATGTTCGCTTTGCCGCACCAAACCATGGCGCAGTGGGAAGCGACGTTGGATGCGGTCATCGCCTTGAATCCTGCCCACATTTCCGGTTACAGCCTCATTATTGAAGAAGGAACGCCGTTCGCCGAGTTGGAGCGCCGGGGGCAGCTGGCGCTTCCCGGCGAAGAGCTCGAGGCGGCGATGTATGAAATCATGATCGACAAACTGTCCGCGGCCGGATACGAGCTGTACGAAATATCCAATTTTTGCCGGGGTCAGATGCGCTGCCGCCACAACGAAATCTATTGGCATAACGGGCAATGGCTCGGCATCGGACCCGGCGCGCATTCGTACTGGAACGGCGAGCGCTTTTGGAACGTCCGGCAGCTTGAAACGTACAGTGAACGTACGCAGGCCGGACGTTCACCGGTCGAAGGCAGTGAACGGTGCGATCGGGACATGCAAATGGATGAAACGATGATGCTCGGGCTGCGACTCACCGAAGGCGTTTCCTTGGCTGCATTTGCAGAGCGCTTTCAAGTCAGCCTCTTGGACGTCTACGGCGAGCAAGTCGAGCAGCTGGTCCAAGCCGGCCTGCTGCGTCTGGAACAAGGAAGGCTTCAGCTGACCAAACGCGGCAGATTGCTGGCGAATCGGGTGTTTGCCGCCTTCCTGCGTGACTGAGAATCAAGCGAGTGGACGTCTTGACATGACATTTGCCCTGATGTATATGTTTAGGTAGAACCTAGCACTCGGCAGGGGTGAGTGCTAATTTTGGAAGGCACGGATGTCGGTGTGGGAACGGTGGTGAGTCGATGGATCAGAGAAAACGGCGCGTCTTACAAGCGGTTACCGACGATTACATTGCCACGGCTGAACCGGTTGGCTCCCGCACCATTGCGCGCAAATACAACCTCGGTGTCAGTCCGGCGACGATTCGCAACGAAATGGCCGACTTGGAAGAAGCCGGGTATTTAAAGCAGCCGCATACGTCAGCCGGTCGTATTCCGTCCGATCTCGGCTATCGGTACTACGTCGACTCGCTCATGAGCCCCACCGAGCTGAGTGCCGAGGAACAGTCCTATTTGCGCTCACAAATCACCGCGAATCTGCAAGCCATCGACCAAGTGTTCCACACAACCGCGCGGCTTCTCTCGCTGATGACACAATACATTTCGATCGTTTTTGCACCGCCCATGGGAGAGAGCGCATGCCGACACGTGCAGCTGATCGGTGTCGATCCGTACCACGTGCTCGTCGTGGTTGTCACCGAACCGGGCTTTGTACAAAATCGTATTATCGAATTCCCGGAACCCGTTGACGGCCGTGAAATCACACGCCTCAACCTGCTCCTCAACGAGCGGCTCCGTGGCGTTACGTTGCGCGACGTAACCGGCACGCTCATCGGCGAGCTGCGCAGCGAAATCCAGGAATCGTCGCTTTTCAACGCCGTGATGGAGCTGCTGGAAGAAGGGCTCGACAGCAGGGAACGTGTGTATCTCGAAGGTACGACCAATCTTTTCGAGCATCCGGAGTTTCACGATGTCGAGCGGGCCAAAGTGCTCTTGCAAATGCTCGAAGAGCGCGACGTGCTTTTTGATGTGCTGAATGAACACTCGCGCCGCTCGGGAATTACCGTGACCATTGGCGAAGAAAACCGCGTCTTGAATATGCACGGCTGCAGCATGGTTACAGCCACGTACACCATGAATGGGCAAGTGCTGGGAAGCTTGGGCTTGCTCGGCCCCACCCGGATGGATTATGCCCGGGTGTTCGCAGCGGTTGAGTTTATGGCAAACAATCTGAGCGAAATTTTGAGCAAACGATTTTAGAAACAGTGCGCCCGCACGGACGTCCAACGGGCGGGGCAGGCCGGGCGGCGGGCAAGAGAGGCCCACAGCCGCTCGGCCTTGTCGCGTATGGGGCGGCTCAAGGGCAAGGAAGGAGATCGAAGATGGCGGGTAAAGAGCACGACGCAATCCATGGTACCGAAGAAACACCGTCAGCCATGGATGAACAAACCCATTCAGAACACGAGACCGTGAATGCGGATCCCGCAGTTAGGGAAGATGAGCCTAAGGAGCACGATGGCCGTGACGGCCCATCCGAACAGGCGGAAGATGCGGCTGTTGCAGATGAAGCGGATACGGCCGCGGCGGAAGATGAAGGCGCAGAGGAACTCCGTCAGGAAATTCAGCGCCTTTCTCAAGAAAAAGAACAGCTCGTCGCTCAATACACTCGTCTGCGGGCTGATTTTGAAAACTTCCGGCGCCGTAAAGAAGAAGAATTCTCGCAGCTCGAGCAGCGTGCAACGGCCGATGTCATCAAGCAATTGCTTCCTGTCCTTGACAACTTGGAACGGGCTGCCGCCGCGACGGTGTCAGATACCGACAACACCGCAGAAAGCCAAATCCTGCAAGGAATCCATATGGTGCTGCGTCAATTCAAGCAAGTGCTCGAACAAATGGGTGTCGAGGCTATTCCCAGCGTAGGTCATCCGTTCAACCCAGATGTGCACGAAGCCGTGGCGCAGGTTGAAGCGGGGGATGAGTATGAACCCGGCACCGTAGTGGAAGAACTGCAGCGCGGATATCGCATGGGAGACCGTATTTTGCGTTACAGCATGGTGAACGTTGCAGCGTCGGAATGATATGGATAATAACTGGATCAACCGTCCCCGTGGCTGACGGCGGGGCCTGTTCCGGCGAAGGGAATCTGGACTTGTATCTGGAGGGGTTTTCATGAGTAAAGTAATCGGTATTGACTTGGGGACAACCAACTCAGTCGTCGCAGCTATGGAAGGCGGCGAGCCGGTGATTATTCCGAACGCCGAGGGCGGCAGGACCACGCCTTCGGTCGTGGCGTTTACCAAAGACGGCGAGCGCCTTGTAGGACAAGCCGCAAAGCGGCAGGCCATTACCAACGCCGATCGAACCGTGATTTCCATCAAGCGGCTCATGGGAACCGATCAGAAGGTGACCATTGACGATCGCCAATATACGCCGCAAGAAATTTCGGCGATGATCCTCCAAAAGTTGAAGGCCGACGCCGAAGCGTATTTGGGCGAAAAAGTCACGAAAGCCGTCATTACGGTGCCAGCCTATTTCACCGACGCCCAGCGCCAGGCGACGAAAGACGCCGGCACGATCGCGGGGCTCGAGGTTCTTCGCATCATCAACGAACCGACCGCGGCTGCGCTCGCATATGGTCTTGATAAGGAAGAAGATCAAACGATTCTCGTCTTCGACCTCGGAGGCGGTACGTTCGACGTCTCGATTCTCGAGCTGGGGGACGGCGTTTTCGAGGTCAAGGCGACGAGCGGCAACAACAGGCTCGGCGGCGACGACTTCGACCAGCGCATTATGGACTGGATGGTCGAAGAATTCAAGAAAGAAACGGGCATCGATCTGTCGAAGGACCGCATGGCGGTTCAGCGGCTGAAAGACGCTGCCGAAAAAGCCAAAATTGAGCTGTCGAGCGTTGTTACGACCAATATCAATCTGCCCTTCATTACCCAAGGCGAAGCCGGACCGCTCCATTTGGATCTCAATTTGACCCGGGCGAAGTTCAACGAGCTGACGGCTTCGCTGGTGGAAGCAACCATGGGCCCCACACGCCAAGCTTTGCAAGACGCTGGGCTGGAGCCTTCCGACATCGACCGCGTGATTTTGGTCGGTGGATCGACCCGTATCCCCGCTGTGCAAGAAGCCATTCAGCGACTCATCGGCAAAGAGCCGTTCAAGGGCGTCAACCCGGATGAAGTTGTCGCCGTCGGTGCGGCCATTCAAGCGGGTGTGCTTGCCGGTGAGGTGCATGACATCGTTCTTTTGGACGTCACGCCGTTGTCTCTCGGTATTGAAACCCTGGGCGGCGTCTTTACCAAGTTGATCGAGCGCAACACGACCATTCCGTGCAGCCGCAAGCAAATTTTCTCAACCGCGGCCGACAACCAGACAGCGGTTGACATTCACGTTCTGCAAGGGGAACGTCCGATGGCTGCGGACAACGTCACGTTGGGACGCTTCCAGCTCACGGGCATTCCTCCGGCGCCGCGCGGCGTGCCGCAAATTGAAGTGACGTTCGATATTGACGTCAACGGCATTGTCCACGTTGCAGCGAAGGATCTCGGCACCGGGAAAGAACAGAAAATCACCGTGCAAGCGAACAGCGGCCTGAGCAAGGAAGATATCGACAAGATGGTTGCCGAGGCCGAAAAGTACGCGGAGGAGGACAAGAAGCGGCGTGAGGCCGTCGAAACCCGCAACAACGCTGATCAACTGATCTACTCGGTGGACAAAACGCTGAAAGATCTCGGCGACAAAATCACCGCGGATCAAAAGAGCAAGATCAACGCGGCGAAAGATGAGCTGCAAAAAGCGCTCGAAGGCGATGACATCGAAGCCATCAAAGCGAAAATGGACGCACTGTCCGGCGCTTTGCACGAGGTGAGCCAAGCCATTTATCAATCGGCTCAAACCGCACAAGACAGTGCGCAGACCGGACAAAACGCGGGCCAATCGAATGACGACAACGTCGTTGACGCCGAGTACACCGTGCAAGATGACGACAAGAAAGGCCAGGCGTGATGGCGTTGGCCGGATATCGCGCACGAGGACGTGAGTAAGTGGCAACTCGAGACTATTACGAAATCCTCGGCGTCAGCCGGGATGCGTCAGAGCAAGAAATCAAAAAGGCTTACCGCCGATTGGCACGCAAGTACCATCCGGACGTCAACAAAGACGATCCGGATGCGGAGCGCAAGTTCAAGGAAATCAGCGAGGCGTATCGCGTCCTCTCGGATCCCAATTTGCGCCAGCAGTACGATCGCTTCGGTCACGATGCCTTCGAGCAGGCCGCACGCGGCGGTGCCGGCGGACCGGGCGGCGGTGGCTTCGACCCCTTCGGCGGGTTCGGCGGGTTTGACGATCTCGGTGACATTTTCGACATGTTTTTCGGCGGCGGTGGAGGGGGCAGACGTTCCCGAACCGCCGCCCGTCGAGGTGCCGATCTGCGCTACGATCTCGAGATCGACTTCAAAGAAGCCGCTTTTGGTACGAAAGTCGACATCCAAGTGACACGGAACGAAATTTGCGGGCATTGCCAAGGTGCCCGGTTTGAACCGGGAACCGGCATGGAACGCTGTCCGCAGTGCAACGGCACCGGCGAAGTGCGCCAGGTACGGCAAACTCCGTTTGGCCGCTTTATGAACGTCAGTACTTGTCCGCGTTGTCATGGCGAAGGGGAAATCATCCGGACGCCGTGCACGCATTGCATGGGCCGCGGAACACAACGACGCACGCGTACACTCACTGTTGAAATTCCGGCCGGTGTCGAAGACGGCCAGCGCATCAAATTGGCCGGTGAAGGCGAGGCGGGTGAACGCGGCGGCCCGCCCGGCGATTTGTACGTGTTCTTGAGCGTACGGCCGCACGAGTTTTTCGAGCGGCGCGGCTACGACATCTACTGTGAAATCCCCATCAGTTTCGTTCAGGCAGCCTTGGGCGGCGAAGTTGAGGTGCCGACGTTGGAAGGGCATGCGAAACTGCGGATTCCGGAAGGAACGCAAAGCGGCACGCTGCTGCGCCTGCGTTCTCAAGGGATACCGCGTTTGCGGGGACATGGGCGCGGTGATCAATTTGTGCGGGTTCGTGTGGTCACTCCGACGAAGCTCAATGCGAAACAACGCGAAGCCCTCCTCGCATTCGCTGAGGCCGGAGGAGAGGAGATACCCGAGACGCCCGAAACACCACCAGAGACGAAAAGCTTCTTTCATCGGGTAAGAGACGCTTTAGGAGGCCGATGATTTGGCGACGGAGAATCAACCCCAGGGGTTCACCGAGATTGCCGTACGAGTCAGTCACGATGCCCTTGAGGCGGTGGCGGACTCGTTTATTTCTGCCGGAACCGGCGGCGTCGTCCATGAAGACCATCATGATCCGGCAGCGTCGACGCCGACGGTTTGGGTCAAAGCATACGTTGTGCCGGCTGAGGTCGAGCGCGTCGTGGCTCTTTTGCGTCAACGCATCGCTGCTTTAAGCGAGGCGGGGATCGATCCGGGACCGGCTGAAATGACGACCCGGTTTGTGCCGGACACGGACTGGGCCAACGAGTGGCGCAAATATTTTCACGTCAGGCGAGTCGGACGGCGCATCGTCATTCGGCCGACATGGGAGGCGTTCGACAAAGGACCGGATGATATCGTCATCGATCTGGATCCGGGGATGGCTTTCGGAACCGGCAGCCATCCGACGACGACGCTCTGCCTGGAAGCCTTGGAGGAAATGATCCGCGGCGGCGAAGCAGTGGCGGACATCGGCACCGGATCGGGCATTTTGGCGATCGCGGCAGCCAAGCTCGGTGCCGAACGTGTCGATGCAATCGACATTCAAGACGAAGCCATTGAAGCGGCGACAGCCAATGCGCAGGCCAACGGCGTCGGTTCGTTGGTTCATGTCGCCGCGGATACGCCGGAAGGTCTTGCCGACAAAGGCGCCGGTCCGTACGATATGATCGTGATGAATATCGTCGCCGATGTCATCATTCCTGCTGCTCCCGTGTTGCACAAGTTGGTCAAACCGACGGGGCGCGTCATCCTTTCGGGCATCATCGACTACCGTGAGGCTGATGTGCAGGCAGCCTTGCGTGAGCACGGGTTTGACATCGTCGAACGGCGGCTGCAGGACGAATGGATACTCTTGCAGGCCGTTCCGATAACACGAGCATCGTCTGACGGCTGACGGTTGCCGCAGCAAGGAGGGACACGATTGCAGCCACGCTTTTTTGTTCCGCCGGAAGACATTCAGCGAAGCGAAGGCGGCCTGTCTGTTGTTTTGACGGGAGACAACGCGCATCACGCCTGGCGCGTGCTGCGGTTGCAGACCGGAGATTTCGTCTGGATCTCGGACGGCGACGGACTCGATTATGCAGGACGCATCGTCCGGATCGATTCGGACGGTGTCCGTGTTGAGCTCGACGAGCCGATCACATCATCCGGTGAGCCGGCGACGCACATTACGCTGTTTCAAGGACTGCCGAAATCGGATAAGATGGACTGGATTGTGCAGAAGGCGGCAGAGGTGGGCATCCGCACGGTGGTGCCGGTCCGGGCGGAGCGCTCGGTCGTTCATCTGAGCGATGCGAAAGCGGTCGGACGCACCGAACGGTGGAGACGCATTGCCATGGCTGCTGCCAGCCAGGCGGGGCGAGGGCGCGTTCCGGTGATTCAGCAGCCGATGTCGCTGCGCGCAGCCATTGAAGCGTGGCGCCTTGAGGCTCCCGATGGACTGTTGCTCGTGCCGTGGGAGGAAGAGCGTTCGCGCGGCATCCGCAGCATTTTGCGCCATCTGTCCGAACCGTTACCAAGCCATGTCGGTATCGTCATTGGCCCTGAAGGCGGTCTGACAAGCGAGGAGCTGGAGTTGGCAGCCGGTTTTGGCGGGCTGTCGTGTACCCTGGGGCCAAGGATACTGCGTACCGAAACGGCGGGTACGGTCGTTGCGGCTGTAGTTTTGTACGAGTTCGGGGAAATGGGAGGTTGACCCGGACACCAGAAGGTGAATGGAATGTCGGAAGGAACAACGGAGGTGCGGATTTTCGCGATCGGCGATCTGCACCTGCCGGGAAAGCAAGAAAAACCCATGGATATTTTCGGCTCAGGCTGGACGGATCATCCGGAACGCATTCGTCAAGCCTGGCTTGAGGTGGTCGGTCCGAACGACTGGGTGCTCATGCCCGGGGATCTTTCGTGGGCGATGACGCTTGAAGAAGCTGCAGACGATCTCGCCTACTTAGGCGGTCTGCCGGGAACCACGGTCATCATTCGGGGCAACCACGACTATTGGTGGAGCGCCATCGGCAAAGTGCGCCGCGCTTTGCCGCCACGAGTCTACGCCTTGCAGAACGACCACGTTTTGCTGCCCGACGGCACCGCCGTCTGCGGAACGAGAGGTTGGGATTTGCCCAGCCGCACAGACGATCCTCACGACGCCAAAGTCTTTCAACGCGAGGTGCAGCGTCTGAGGCTTTCTTTGGAATCCGCCGTCAATGCGGGGGCACGGCCACGCATCGTGATGATGCATTATCCGCCTATGGTCGGCTCTTCACAGTCGACGCCGTTCACCGATCTCATGGAGGAGTACGGTGTATCGCTTTGCGTCTATGGACACCTCCACGGAGCGGGCCGACGCGTCGCAGTGGAAGGCGTGCATCGCGGTGTTGAATATCGACTCGTCGCTTGCGACGCCATTGGCTTTCGGCCGCTCTACTTGTGCTCCGTCAACGTTGCATCCCCGTCCGAAATGCCGACGAAATAAAAAGCAGACCGCATCGCTGTGCGATCTGCTTTTTTGTCAGCTGATTTCGAGCATCCTTTCGATGGAGCGGCGCGCTTTGTTGGCCACTTCTTCGGGAACCGTAATGTGATACACGTCTTCTTCAAGGGCGCGCAAGACCTTAGGAAGTGTGATCTTTTTCATAAAGCTGCACACGGCGCCCCGGTTGACGGGAATAAATTCTTTTTCGGGATTTTCTTTCTGCAGGCGATGAATGATGCCTGTCTCCGTCGCGACGAGGAACCTCTTTTTGTCGGACGACCGTGCGTGGTGCATCATTTGTCCGGTTGACAATACATACGTTCTCTCGGACGCGATGTCGCCGTGGGCCAAAAAGTCGAGTGTCTGGGAGACACAGCCGCACTCGGGATGGATCATGAAGTCCGCGTCGGGCAGTTCGGCCCTCGCTGCAGTAATTTCGTCAGGCCGGATGCCCGCGT
The DNA here is from genome assembly GCA_937983075.1 of uncultured bacterium. Taxonomy (GTDB): domain Bacteria; phylum Bacillota; class Limnochordia; order DTU080; family JAAYLA01; genus CALKAQ01. The sequence continues at coordinate 20,523 of CALKAQ010000118.1, forward strand.
GCACGTGGCACTCACCCATCCAAATACGCATGTTTTCCCGACCTGTGACGCGCTTCACATAGGTGCCCAAAAACATATCGGGGCAAAACAAAATTTCTTGATCCGCGGGGATGGAGTTGACCACGTCGACAGCGTTTGTCGAGGTGCAGCAAATATCGGTTTCTGCTTTCACTTCGGCGGTCGTATTGACATACGACACGACAACCGCTCCGGGATGCTCGGCTTTCCAGGCGCGCAGTTGATCTGCCGTAATGGAGTCAGCCAACGAACAGCCCGCTTCAAAATCAGGCAGGAGCACCTTCTTGTCGGGGCTGAGTACGGCAGCTGTTTCCGCCATGAAATGGACGCCGCAAAATACGATAACGTCGGCGTCGGTAGTCGCAGCCTTGCGAGCCAGCTCCAACGAGTCGCCGACAAAATCGGCGACATCCTGCACTTCCGGCAACTGATAATTGTGAGCCAAAATCACCGCGTTTCGAGTGCGGGCGAGTTCACGCACGCGAGCTTGCATTTCTGCTGCTCGATCGGCGGAGAGTACAACACTCATGAGACTTTTCACACTCCCATTGCACCTGCAACTGCAGTCCAGGCCTACCACTTCACCCCATTATACAAAAAAAGCAGAGGAGCGTCGACTCAACCGAAGCGACGATGCCTGCTGTTCAAAGCCGGCCATCTGTACGGGTTGGTCGGGCAATTCAATTTTTTAAGGAGGAATGGCGTGAAGCGTGGGCGAATGATTGTCGCAAGATCCATCCAAGGAATGATGCCGTTTTCGCCGCACAGGTTTTGGTCGGCGGTGCCTTTCGGTCCAAACTTCGTGCAGGAAAAATGGTGTCCCAGGAAGGGTTGACGCAATGGCGAATGCCAATGATTGTCTCTTCTGCAAGATTGCGCAGCGGGAAATTCCCAGCGAAATCGTCTATGAAGACGATCGTGTCGTCGCCTTCAAAGACATTGCGCCGCAAGCGCCGGTGCATCTTTTGATCATTCCTCGTCGGCACATTGCCACGCTGGCGGACATTCGTCCGGAAGACGCGGAGCTCATCGGCCACATGCATGTCGTGGCAACGCAACTCGCTGAACAGCACAGAGTGGCAGAATCAGGTTACAGGGCTGTAATCAACTGTCGAGAAGACGGGCAGCAGTCAGTCTTTCACCTGCACCTGCATTTACTGGGCGGGCGTAAGATGACTTGGCCGCCCGGTTAGGGGGTCAGTCCACAAGTGCTGGCATCATGTCCTGGCCAAGCCGGATGCTTTGGGCAGGCTGCGCATAGGACCTATCAGGCTGACCGTTTCGGCTGCCTCGTGTGGCCCCTCCACTTGTCGTTGAAGGGAGGGGAGTGCCCGTGGCAGAGGTGAAAGTCGGCAAGAATGAGTCCCTAGATCGGGCGTTGCGGCGTTTCAAGAATTCCATTCGGAAGCAGGGAATTCTTTCGGAACTCCGGAAGCGAGAGGCTTACGAAAAACCAAGCGTACGCCGCAAGAAGAAGTCCGATGCGGCCCGCCGCCGCAGACCGCGACCGTAAGCGCGTCTTGCAAAACAATGTTTCACATGGGAATAGCGGAAATTTTTGTGGGGCTGCTCCAGCTGTCGTTGGGGCAGCCCCAATGCGTTTTTTGGGGCATTATGCACGAATGGCAGGTTGTCAACTGCAGGTCACTTTTACCAAAGCGTAGAATGCATATACTGAAGCTATGCGGCATTGCGAGAATAGACGAGACATCGGCTTCGTTCAGGCGGAACGCCAACATGGTCAGGAGTGGTTCAACGTGCTCCGACGAGTGCGCCAGTCGGGCTTCGTGCTAATAATCTGCAGTCTTTTTGCACTTTTGCATTTTCTTCTTTTCCTGCATACCCATTCATATCCGGTTCAGGCTCAGGAATCAACCGACGCGGCAATGGATGCCTGGGGTAAAGCAGGCCCCGTATGGGTGATTCCGGTCAAAGGAACCGTTGAAACAGGGTTGGCGGAATTTGTCCGACGTTCGGTTCAGGACGCACATGAAGCCGATGCCGGGTTAATCTTGGTCGAAATCAACACGTTTGGCGGCCGCGTCGACGCCGCCACGGAAATCCGTGACATTTTGCTCCAATCAACGGTACCGACCGCGGTTTACATTTCCGATCGAGCGATCTCCGCCGGTGCACTGATCGCTCTTGCCGGGCAGCGGATTCTGATGACTCCCGGGGCAACCATAGGCGCTGCTGAACCGCGTCCGGCCGATGAGAAAACGATTTCTTACGTGCGAGCCGAGTTCGAAGCGACTGCGGAACGAATGGGGCGCGATCCGCAAGTTGCCGCGGCGATGGTCGATACATCCGTTGTCATTGACGGTGTCGTCGCTGCAGGACAAATTCTCACACTGACGGCTGCGAAGGCGGCTGAAATCGGCTTTATCGACCATGTGGCGGAAACGCGCTCCGAAGCGTTGAACGTGCTCGGTTACCACAACCGCGAGATCGTCGAGGCGTCGCCTACCTGGGCCGAACGCTTCGTCCGGTTTGTCACCGAGCCGACGGTGTCGCAAATTCTGCTCGTCATCGGCTATTTGGCATTGCTCGCCGAGCTGACGTCACCGGGCTGGGGACTGCCCGGTTTCGTAGGCGTGATCTTTCTCGGCTTGTTCTACGGCAGCCGCCTGATTACGGGATTGGTGGGGATCGAAACGATCTTGCTCGCATTCCTTGGAATTGTGCTGATCATCGTCGAGATCTTCCTCATCCCGGGGTTCGGAATCGCAGGGATTTTGGGCATCGGTGCGCTGGGGGCCAGCATTTACTACGCTTTTCCGGATCCGTCCAGCGCTCTGAATGCGTTGGCCATTACCGCGGTTTTGCTCGTCGTGGCGGCAATTTTGCTGCTGCGTTCTGTCGACCGCTTGGCAAGGTGGAAACACATTGTCTTAAAAACTGATTTGGGCGGGGCGGAATACACTCCTGTCAAGGGCGAAGAACGTATGCTGCTGGTCGGAAAGCAAGGCGTTGCAACGACGCCGCTGCGGCCTGCAGGCATCATTGAAATTGACGGTGAGCCGTACGACGCGGTGTCGGAAGGATCGTTCATTCCGCAAGGTGTCCCGGTACGTGTGGTGAAAGTCGAAAGTACGCGCATTGTCGTACGGCCGAGCAAGGAACAGACGGATAATTAATTTGGGGAAATCGGGAGGGGTTACATGTGATGGGGTTTTCTGAGCTGATGGCGTTGATCGTTCTCGGCGCAATTCTTTTCCTTCTCTTCATCTTGTTTACGTTTATTCCGATCGGATTGTGGATTTCTGCACTCGCTGCCGGAGTGCGTGTGAGCATTGGTACGCTGATCGGTATGCGCCTGCGCCGGGTTCCGCCCGGACGTGTCCTGCTGCCGCTCATTAAGGCGCGGAAGGCCGGACTCGACGTTGAAATTGACAAGTTGGAAGCGCACTATTTGGCGGGTGGAAACGTCGATCGGGTCGTTGACGCGCTGATTGCCGCCCACCGCGCGGACATTGCCTTGACCTTTGAGCGGGCTGCTGCGATTGACTTGGCCGGACGCAACGTGCTTGAAGCCGTGCAAATGAGTGTCAACCCGAAGGTGATCGAGACACCGGTCGTTTCCGCAGTCGCAAAAGACGGTATTGAGCTCAAGGCGATGGCGCGTGTCACGGTGCGGGCGAATATCGACCGCTTGGTCGGCGGCGCGGGTGAACCGACGATCATCGCAAGAGTCGGCGAAGGTATCGTCACCACGGTCGGTTCGTCTGAAAGCCACAAGAGCGTTCTCGAAAATCCGGATGCCATTTCAGCCACGGTTCTCGCCAAGGGCTTGGATGCCGGCACAGCTTTTGAAATACTTTCCATCGATATTGCCGACGTCGACGTCGGCCGAAACATCGGCGCTCAGCTGCAAACCGATCAGGCTGAAGCGGACAAAAACATCGCGCAGGCCAAAGCGGCTGAACGTCGCTTTGCAGCGTTGGCACTCGAACAGGAAATGAAAGCCCGGGTTGAGGAAATGCGCGCCAGGGTCGTTGAGGCGGAGGCTGAAATACCGAAAGCTTTGGCTCAAGCATTGCGTGAAGGACGACTCGGCGTTTTGGATTACTATGCCATGAGAAATCTCCTCGCCGACACGGAAATGCGTGAATCGCTGGCCGGAAAGAAGGACGATCCACGCAGTGGAGGCTACCCGGATCCTTCGGGCAAGAAGGACAACGCGTAAACTACGAAGTCGCCTGCCTATGCTGAAGCCTAGGTTGCGCCCGGAATGAGGAGGCAGCAGGTTGGAGAATTTGATCGGCCTTGCGGTCATCGCGTATTTCATCTATGCGTTCATCTCGGCCGTACTGCAGAAGCAGCAGAGACCCGACAGCGAATTGCCTGATGACGACACACCGTGGCCTCACTTGGAAAACGCCGCTGAACCGCGCCCGGCCGACCGGGCGCCTGGAGAGTCTTCCCGCCCTGATCCGCGGGGCCCCGGCCCGATCTTCTGGCCCGACCTGTTCGGTGATCCCACGCGGCCCGGGACACCGCGGGGTTGGCCGATCGAGGTGCCGGAACAGACGGCAGAGCCGGTGCGGCAGGAAACACCAAAGGCACCGGAACGAACGGTAACGAGCGAGCAGCCGGCCGCATCCATCGCCCAAGCCGGGGAAGCGACCACGAGTACGGCGCTCGCTCAGGCCGAGCGCAGCTTGCTGCAGCGCTTGGCGGAACGTGAAAGCATGGCGGACGTGATTCAGCGGGGGACCGTGACGGCGGAACCAATGCGGACGGTTCGACCGTCCGAACAAAGGGCACCGCTTGAATTGACGCCGGCCTCGTTGCGTCAAGCGATCCTTTACATGGAGGTGCTGGGACCCCCACGGGCGCTGCGCCCATACCGGCCGCCTATAGCGGGGAATGCCGATCGTTGACGTGACGGTCCATCGGCACGATCCAACGCGGACACCATGACGCATACGCCTCCGCCCGTCCAGCATACATTCTTATCGTATCCTGGCCGCCGAGGAGGGCAGCGTCATGCGGAGCAACGCGACACAATCGACTCGTTTGAACCGATGGATCGAACAGTTTACCGGCGTGTTCGACATCCCTCCCGAAGTCGCGTTGGGTGTGCCAAAAACAACCTGGGTCGGACGCAGGCAGCTGCAGATTGAAAATCATCAAGGGATCGTCGAATATACCTCCCGAAAAATTCGTGTTCGTACGGCAATGGGGCAGCTTGTCGTCACCGGCAGCCGCCTTAAGATCGGGAGCATTTTCGGTGGCGAAATCGTGATCGATGGCCAGATAACGGGAGTCGAGCTCCTTGAATCGTAATATGCGCAAGGAACGCCGTCCATTTGCCGGCCATATTGTCGTGCAAGTCAAGGGTCCTCGTCTTGAGGCCTTCCTGAACCGCTGCGCGGAGGAAGGCCTTTATTTGTGGAATGTATCCCGCCCTGCGTTCAACATGCTCATCGTACATATGGAACCGGATGGCTACCGCCTGCTCCGCGGCATCGCACGGGAACACGGATGGCAGCTTCACATTGTCGAACGGAGCGGAATGTCGTTCGTTTTGCGCCGCCTCCTGCGCCGGAAATCGTTTGTGGCCGGGGCCTTTTGTGCGATGATCATTTGGTATGCCTTGTCGCTTCATGTCTGGTTTGTCGACGTGGAGGGCGTTGACCGTGTCGACGCAAACGAAGTCTTGCTTCTCGCCGCAGAGGCGGGACTGTTTCCGGGAGCCCTGCGCAGCCGTCTCGATCGCGAATACGTTCAACGCAGCATCCTGATCGGGAATGAAGATTTGGTGTGGGCCGCAGTTGAAGTGCGAGGAACCCGGGCGACGATTCGCGTGGCGGAACGGAAACTGCCTGAGCATGTGAGATCGGATCGGCCCGGCCATATCGTGGCAGCCCGCGACGGCGTCATTGAGCGGATTTCCGTCATCGAAGGGCATGCCGTCGTGGAACCCGGCATGACGGTGCGGAAAGGCGAAGTACTGATTTCAGGCTTGTTGGAACCAGGTTCTCAGGCGTTTTTGGATAAACTAGAAGCGGGAGAGTTGCCCTACATTCATGCAGACGGCATGGTGCTGGCGCGGGTGTGGTATGAGGCCGTCATCGAACTGAGTCCTGAGCCGACTGAATCCACGGACGCTGCGCGTGTGCGAGCCGAGTCGCTCGTTCTTGAGCAAGTTCAAGCGTTGATGGCGGCCGAATCGGCCAGCGAGGTCGGCATGCCTTGGCTCGAATCCGTTTGGGACGACGAATCGAACGTCTGGCGGGTGCGTGCACTTTGGGAAGCTGAAGTTGATATCGGTCAATTTCTCCCGATTGATCCTTGACCCTTGTCAATACAGATGATTCTTGATATAGATAGGGTAATTGAAGTGCATTGAAAACTGGGGGGCGATGGGCAGGGTTGAGCGAACCGAATGCAAAGCTCCGTTTTGTTTTTGACAACAATGCCGCGGCACTGGCGATTTGCGGGCATCGCGATGAGCACTTGCGTTTGATTGAAAAGGCGTTCCAAGTTCGTATTTGGGCCAGAGGGACGGACCTCACCGTTCTCGGAGACGAACGAGCCGTTCAAAAAGCGCTTCGTGTGCTGAATGACCTGCAAGGGCTTTGGCGGCGGCGCTCGTCTCTCGAATTGCATGAGGTTCAACGAGCCATAGCGCTGGTTCAAGAAGGGGAGAAAGCAAAGCTGTCCGATTTGCAGCGTGATGTCATTTATGTCACGGCACGTGGAAAGCCGGTTGCACCCAAGACCGTGGGCCAGAAAGCATATGTTGACGCCATGCGGGAGAATGCGGTGGTTTTATGCATCGGTCCGGCCGGTACCGGAAAAACCTATCTTGCCATCGCGATGGCGGTAGCCGCACTGCGGTCCAAAGATGTCAATCGGCTCGTCTTGACGCGCCCTGCCGTTGAAGCCGGCGAAAAGCTCGGTTTTTTGCCGGGCGATTTGCAAGAAAAGGTTGATCCGTATCTGCGCCCCCTGTACGATGCACTTGCGGATATCCTCGGGCTTGAAGTTTTCCAACGCTACATGGAGCGGGGTATTATTGAAGTGGCCCCGTTGGCGTACATGCGAGGTCGAACGCTTGACGATGCGTTTATTATCCTCGACGAGGGGCAAAACACGACGGAAGAACAAATGAAGATGTTTCTCACCCGCCTGGGCTTTGGCTCCCGAATGGTAGTCACCGGCGACGTGACACAAGTGGATCTGCCTCCCGGAAGACGTTCGGGACTCGTTCAAGCCCGCGAGGTGCTCCGAGACATTGAAGGAGTCGCGGTGGTTCATCTCGACGGTCAAGACGTCGTACGCCACGAGTTGGTCCAGCGGATCATCTACGCCTATGAAACCTACGAACGCAGGCAACTCGCTCGCCGGGAGGCAGGGGACGTCAATGCATCCGGCTGTGGGTCGTCGCATGCGCCGCTCGACGACTCGAACGACGATGAGCCGCCCGAAGGCGGCGTCCTTGAGAACGAGGCGCCGGGGGCCCAGGCTCACTCCGCATCGCGAGGAACACCGTGGCCTCCGGCCCATGTATCGTAAAAGCAAGTGTCTCGCCGTGACATGCTGAGGTGGCTGGCATGAGAAGGAAACGACCGGACTCCGGCTTGCTGCGCTCTTTGGCGGCGCAGGGCGGGGACATGCTTCGGAAGACCGGCGTACGCCAGTGGCTGTTGGCGTCGCTGGTCTTTCTCGCGCTTTTGGTTATGATCGTCGCAAGCCAAGCGCCTGAATATGAATACTCTCTCGGCGATCGGGCCGAAGTAAGCATCCAGGCTGAAGTCACCATTGAAAACCGTTATCGTACGGAAGCGCTGCGTGAAGAAGCCGCTCGCCGAGCAGAGGCTGCGGCGATCGCCGACGAGGCGAACTACAAGATTGCGGAAACGGCGGCTGCGCGTGCCGAGCAGCACGTCACCGAAGTGTTTTCCGAGTTGTGGGTAGCCCAAAAAGAGCTTTCCCAGGCCAATGTCGCCGTTGGATCCGAAGAATGGGAACGCCGCGTCGACGAAGTTTGGAATCGGCTGCACCATGAGTGGGAAATCGCTTTGCCGCGCGAAAGCGTGGCCGCGGCGTTTTTGCTCGATCTCTCTCAGCTTACGGAAGCCGAGGGTCACGCCACGGACCTCGCGGTGGAGATCGTCAGTCAACGGCGCATATCGGAAGATGCCGTGCCGGCGGTGCGCCAGGAAGTCGTTGCCATCGTGGAAGAACGGGATGTGCCGGCGCCGCTGCAGCCGGTTGTCGTGGGCGTGGTCCAAAGCGCCATCGAGCCGAATCTCGTTCTGGACCAAACGCGTGTCGAACAGGCGCGTGAGGAAGCGCGGGCGCGGGTTGAACCGATTACGATCAACCGGGGCGACTACATCCTGCGCGAGGGCACCATCATTACCGAGGAGCATTTGACCATCCTGGAAGATCTGGGTCTGCTGCGGCAAGTGCCCCGGTACTCTTCGATGATCGGCATTGCCGTCGTCATCATGATTATCCTCGGTGTACTCGGAGTTTATTTATACCAACACCACCGGGATTTGCTCGAAAACGACCGCCTGTTGCCCTTGTTGGCGCTGCTGATTGTCGTGGTCGCCGGACTGGCGCAGATCGCTGCGGTCATACCGGATGACGTGTTTGCCGGCACCGGCTTTTTGATCCCTGTCGCGCTCGGATCGATGTTGATCGCCATTTTGCTCGATTCCCGCTTGGCCATGATGAGCACGGTGACGCTTGCGCTCATCGCCGGTGTCGTCATGGGCCAAGATCCGGGAAAATACGTCGCTGTTTCCCTCATCAGCGGCTTCAGCGGTGTCTTTTCCGTCAGCAGAATCAGTCAACGGGGCGATCTCACGCGCGCGGGGCTGATTGTCGGCGGTACAACCGCTTTCGCGATGATCGGCTTTGGGCTCGCTTTTGGCGACCGGTTCATGGTCACCCATTCGTTCCTCGGGCTCGTCAACGGGATTGTGTCTGCCATCGGTGCCATCGGTTTGCTGCCCTATTTGGAGAGCTTGTTCGGAGTGACGTCGGCCATCCGCCTGCTCGAGCTCTCGAATCCGAACCAGCCTCTCATGCGGCGCTTGCTGATGGAAGCCCCCGGAACGTATCATCACAGCATGATCGTCGGCAATCTATCAGAGGCGGCAGCGGAAGCTACCGGCGGTGACAGTTTACTCGTCCGAGTCGGCTCCTATTACCACGACATCGGCAAAATCAAGCGGCCGTACTTTTTCGTCGAGAACCAGTTTAACGGTTCGAATCCGCATGATAAATATTCGCCGCATCTGAGCACTTTGATCATTACGGCGCACGTCAGAGACGGCGTCGAGCTGGCTCGGGAATACAGGCTTCCCGAAGTTTTGATCGATTTCATCCGCACGCACCACGGTGATGATCTCGTCAAATATTTCTACAACAAGGCACTGGAGCAAGGGGAGCACCAAGTTGACGAAGAAACGTTTCGTTATCCCGGGCCCAAACCTCAAACGAAAGAGACTGCCATCGTCATGCTGGCTGACTCCGTAGAAGCGGCTGCCAGGGCGATGAAGCGGCCGACGCCCGGCCGCATTGAAAGTTTGGTGCGGCGTATTATCAAAGAGCGTCTTGAGGACGGTCAACTCGATGAAAGTCCTCTCACCCTGAAGGATCTCCATTTGATCGGGGATGCGTTTATCAATGTGTTGAACGGCATTTATCACCAACGCATTGAATATCCCGAAAAGGTGATCCGGGAAATTGAGGCGAGAAAGAAGTGAGCGTGTCGGCGTGGAGGAGTCCATTATGGAATCACGGTATGAAGTATCCATCACTGCGGCTCGACCGGACTGTGCGGACGCGGACGTTCTCGGCTTGGTGCAACGCGCGGTGCGGACGGTATTGCAGCAAGAAGGGGCCGCTCCGTGTGAAGTGAGCGTCTATTTGACGGACGATCAGGAAATTCAGGCTCTCAACGCCGAGTACCGCAACAAGGATGTGCCAACTGATGTGCTTTCTTTCCCGCTCATCGAGGACCGGGAGCAAGCTCTCGCGTCGTCAGACGCCGTAGGCAGCGGCGCGGCCGATAGCGATGACAGTGAGCCGATTCCGCTGCTGTTGGGCGATATCGTCATCTCCGTCGAACGTGCCGCAGAGCAGGCGCGCGAGTACGGGCATCATTTCAACCGCGAGATCGCCTTTTTGGCGGTGCACGGTACGTTGCATCTTCTCGGCTATGACCATCAAACGGAAGAAGAACGGCGGCAAATGCGGGAACGTGAAGAGAGGGCGCTCGATGCTCTCGGGTTATCCCGTTGATACCGATGAAATCACGCAACCTCATCGAAAGCTTCACGTACGCCATTCAAGGCGTACTCCACGCGCTGCGCCACGAGCGCAACATCCGCATTCATTTTGCGACCGCCCTGTTGGTGTTTTTGCTCGGCCTGGCAGTTGGCCTGACGCGGGTGGAGTTGGCGCTGTTGACGCTTCTGATCGCTTTTGTCATATGCTTGGAGCTGGTCAATACGGCAATCGAGGCAGTGGTTGATTTAATTTGCCCCGAGAAGCACCCGCTCGCCGCGGTAGCCAAGAATGTCGCCGCAGGCGCGGTTTTTGTCGCTGCGAGCATCTCGGTTGTCGTCGGCTATTTGCTCTTTTTTGAACGCTTGGCGAACCTTCATCCGGACTTCTTGGCTCGGGCGGTCGTGACTCCGCTGTACGTTCCACTCGTCGGAATCAGTGTCATCGTCATCCTCGTGTTGGCGATGAAGGCGTTTGCGACGCCGTTTCGTCTGCAGGGGGGGATGCCGAGCGGACATGCCGCGGTTGCGTCGGGACTGGCCACCGCCATCTTCTTCTTAACTGAGAGCGGAGCTTCTGTGGTGCTCGCTTTCGTTCTGGCGTTGCTGGTCGCCCAAAGCCGGGTCGAAGGGGGCATTCATTCCGTGCTCGAAGTCGTCCTCGGCTCGATGTTGGGCGTGCTGGTCGTCCTCGCGCTGTTCGTAGGATTTCAATTATGAAACGGGGCAGGGAAGCACAATGGAGGTGACCCGGTTGGACGGTTTTCGTTCCGGATTCGTATCCATCGTAGGACGTCCCAACGTGGGAAAATCAACGTTGATCAATCGGTTTGTCGGACAAAAGGTTGCCATTGTTTCGGACAAGCCACAGACGACGCGCAATCGCATTCAAGCTGTATTGACGCTGCCGCTGGCGCAAATCATTTTTCTTGATACGCCTGGCATTCACAAGCCGAAGCACCGCTTGGGCGAACGCATGGTCCGCACTGCAATGCGAACCTGGAATGAAGTGGACGCCATCGCTTTTTTGATCGACGGTTCCGTGGGTGTCGGCTCGGGCGATCGGTATATCGCGGCGGATTTAGCGGAAGTGAAAACGCCGGTCGTTTTGGTCGTCAATAAAATCGATCAAGTTCAAGACCCGGCCGAAGACGTCATCGAGAGGGCCGCAGCGGAATTAAGTCAGTTTGCCGCGTCCAACGGCCGTGAGCTCCGCTTTCAGTCGAAGTTCGCCGTTTCAGCCTTGACCGGAGACGGCGTCGAACGGCTGCGCGATGCGCTCATCGAACTGCTGCCGGAAGGACCGAAATATTACCCGGACGATTGGGTTACCGATCATCCCGAGCGCTTTGTCATCAGCGAGCTGATACGGGAAAAAATTTTGCATCAGACGCGGGATGAAGTGCCGCATTCTGTTGCCGTTTACGTCGAACGCATTGCGCCGCGGAATGAGCGGGATCTCATCGATGTCGAGGCGACCATCTACGTCGAGCGCGATTCCCAGCGCGGCATCATCATCGGCAAAGGTGGCTCCATGCTGAAACAGATCGGCACCGAAGCGCGGCTCGAGATTGAAGCGTTGCTCGGCTCGAGCATCAATTTGCAGCTTTGGGTCAAGGTAAAGCGCGACTGGCGAAACGTTGAAGGATCGCTGCAGGAGTTTGGATACCGTGAATGACGACAAGTTGATGGCGGAATCCAAAGGAGCACCGGAAGGCGGAGCGGTTGCTGCCACGGAGCCGCAGGCGGCGAGCGATGTCCTTTTGGTGGACGCATACGATTACGATCTTCCGGCTGAACTCATCGCACAAAGGCCGGCCGAACCGCGTGACGCCAGCCGGCTTATGGTGCTCGATCGGCGGCGGCCCGGCTTGATGCACCGCACGTTTCGGGATATCGTCGATTATTTGACGCCGGACGACGTTCTCGTGCTGAACGACACGCGGGTGCTGCCGGCACGCTTGCTGGGGCGGAAGGCTACCGGAGGGAAAGCGGAAATTTTGCTGCTCCGCCCGCTGTCGGGCAATGAATGGGAGGCGTTGGTCAGGCCGTCCCGCAGGCTTAGGCCCGGCACGGAAATCGCGTTTGATGATCCGCGCTTGACGGTTGTCATCGGTGAAGCGGTGGGCGAACATACCGGCACGCGGCGGGTGGCGCTGCAATGTGACGGCCCGCTGGATGAAATATTGGACGCCGTTGGGCGGATGCCGCTGCCGCCTTACATCCACGAGGAGCCTGAAGATCCCGAGCGTTATCAAACCGTGTTCGCACACGTGCCCGGCTCTGCGGCGGCGCCGACCGCAGGTTTGCACTTCACACCCGAGCTGTTGACGCGAATACGTGAGCTCGGCACGAAAATCGTCCATGTCACGCTGCACGTCGGCTTGGATACGTTTCGGCCTGTCACCGCGAAATACGTCACGGAACACGTCATCCATCGAGAAGCCTACTCCGTATCCGCCGAGGCCGCAGTCGTCATCAATGAAGCGCGTGCCAAAGGAGGACGTTGCATCGCCGTCGGTACGACGACGTGTCGCACGCTGGAAAGCGCCGCGGCGGAGGACGGTACCGTTCAGCCCCAAACCGCGGAAACAGGGCTGTTTATCTACCCGGGCTATCGCTTCCGGGTGGTCGATGCATTGGTCACCAATTTCCATCTGCCGCGTTCGAGCCTTTTGATGCTCGTCGCGGCGTTCGCCGGCAAGGAGCGCATCATGTCCGCCTATGCCGAGGCAGTTCGGCATCGGTATCGTTTCTTCAGCTTCGGCGATGCGATGCTGCTCCTGTAGAATTGTGTTTTCACTTGCAGGGAGGGTTCCATGGTCGCTTGTCGGTTTACTGTATTGCATCGCGATGGACAGGCTCGAACCGGGCGGTTGGATTTGCCTCACGGCTCCGTGGACACGCCCGTTTTCATGCCGGTCGGCACTCAGGCGACGGTCAAAGCGCTCTCTTCGGAAGACCTTGAGGCGCTGGACGCCCGGATCATTCTGGCCAACACGTATCATCTGTACTTGCGTCCGGGCCATGAACTGATTGCCGAAGCCGGCGGGCTGCACGGCTTTATGTCATGGGAGCGTCCGATCCTCACCGACAGCGGTGGTTTCCAAGTTTTCAGCCTTTCTGAACTCCGCGAGATCACGGAGGAAGGCGTGTGGTTTCGTTCGCATCTCGACGGTTCGCGCCATCTTTTCACCCCTGAAAAAGTCATGGAAATTGAGCAGGCTTTAGGCGCTGACATCGCCATGGCTTTTGATGAATGTCCGCCTTATCCGGCAGAATATGCCTATGTAAAAGAGTCGCTCGAACGGACCACACGGTGGGCCGAACGCTGCAAAAAAGCGCATACACGGAAAGATCAAGCACTCTTTGGCATCGTCCAAGGGGGCATGTTCCCCGATTTGCGGACGCAAAGCGTGCGCGAAATCGTGTCACTTGATTTTCCGGGTTATGCGATCGGCGGACTTTCCGTCGGCGAGCCGAAAGAACTCATGTATGAGATGCTGCAGCATACGACGCCGCAGTTGCCGGATGATCGCCCCCGTTATTTGATGGGCGTCGGTTCACCGGATGCTATTTTTCATGCGGTCGCCGTGGGCATCGACATGTTTGACTGCGTTTTGCCCACGCGGGCGGCGCGGCACGGCAGCGTATTTACCTCCGACGGGGAAATTACCGTAAGGAACGCCGTCTATGCGCGTGATTTCCGCCCGCTCGATCCGGAGTGCACCTGCCCGGTATGCAAACGCTATACGCGGGCGTATATACGCCACCTCGTCCGGGCGAAAGAAATTCTCGCCTATCATCTTTGCACCTTGCACAACGTTCACTTCATGCTGCGCATGATGGAGCGCATACGAGAGGCCATTGCGGGAGGCTATTTTCACGATTTGTGGGCGGAGTTCACCGCGAGGTTTTATGGAAACAAATCCGGGAAGGAGGGAGTGGAAGCCTGTCGAAACTGAACGAGAACATGTTGTGAAAGGGTTCACGTTTTGCTTTCATCATCACAGGGAGGTTTTGCATGCGTCATGGCATTCTTGCAAACGGGAGCAGCGGGTACCGGATTTGAGTTCCTTTTGCCGCTGGTGGTCTTTTTCGCCGTCTTCTACTTCTTTTTGCTGCGGCCGCAACAACGCCATCAACAGCGGCGCAAAGCCATGCTGGAAGGTCTGCGCCGGGGTGACAAAGTCATTACGATCGGCGGAATTCACGGCGAGATCACGGCCATTCACGAGAACATGATCAAGCTGCGGATTGCCGAGAACATTGAAATCGACATGAATCGGTCAGCCGTGGGTCATGTGAAAGAACGAGGCGGTGAGACGGCCGAATCTTAAACAAGCGTTTTGCCGCCTGATTGCAACGAAGGGATGAAAGAAGTGCCGTCAATTGTAATTGGGGTGGCAAAGCGTCCGAAAGAAGGGATCAGCGAAAGCGGAGACACGGTCGAACTGGTGGAACGTCCGCGAGGCGGTTTTTCCGTCATCCTTGTTGACGGACAAGGCTCAGGTGCTGCAGCCAAGCGGACAAGCCACCATATCGTCAATCGGGCGGCCGCGCTGATCGCCGAAGGAGCCCGCGACGGCGCCGTGGTGCGAGCCGTGCACGATGCGCTGTATGCCTTGCGTGACGGCAGAGTTTCAGCCACGCTCACGCTCCTTTCCGTCGATGTCGAGGCTGAAACGCTGCTGGTCTCGCAAGGCGGATCGGTTCCCGTCGTGTTAAAGGTCACGGATGAAGACACCATGCACGTCTTGGAAGGCACCGAACGTCCACTTGGCGTACACGTGCGCGTACGGCCTAAAGTCACGCATTTGCCCCTCCGGCGCAACCAGGTCGTCGTCGCTTGCACCGATGGCGTCATGCAGGCTGGAAAACGTTTGGGGCAGCCACCCTTTGGTCCGCAAGGAATTGCCGATTGCCTGCGTCAACTGAACTCAGGATTTGAAGCACAAAAACTCGCAGAAACTATTTTGGAAAAGGCCGTCGCCGCCGACATGGGGAGAGCTCGGGACGACATGACCGTGGTTGTTTTGGGCATTTGCACCACGGCTTCTCAAGGGGTCGTTCGAAAACTTTATTTTGAGTGTCCGTTTTGAAATGAGAGCCGTTGCTTGTTCTCGTCTGTTCCGGTCAACATGATTGCGTTGCAACGCGAGGAGGGGTCGCATGCGTATTATGGTGGTCGGAACACACGGCTCAGGGAAAAGCACCTTGGTCCATGCGTTGGAGGAGATGGGGTACTCGGCGTTTGCGTTCGCGCAGGAACATTCGGCGTCGTCTCGTGTTTGGCGCCGCCGCCATCCGGACGTATTGATCGCGCTTTACTGCTCATACGAAACCTTGGTTCGACGGCGGGGCATCCGCTGGCCCAAACGGTTATGGCGGCGTCAATTGTATGCGCTCGGCGACGCCTGGGCACACGCCGACATTCGCGTACAAACGGACATGCTGACACCGGCTGAACTGATCACTCGTGTTGCGAAACGACTGCACCAACTGATTGGGCCGCCAAAGAACGGTAAGCGGACACCTTCGACTTGAATTGACGCGTTTTTGCATCTTGTCGTATAATTGATAAAGTTGTTTTGAAGATGGGCAAGGGGGATGTGCGTCTTGCAACGAACCAACGCCGTCAGGGTGTTGGTCATCGCAGCCATTGCGGTGGCCGCCGGATGGGTGGTCTATTCGATGCCTATGAGACTAGGGCTTGATCTTCAGGGCGGAGTTCAAGTCGTTTTGGAAGGGCGGGAAACCGGTGAGGTCCCCGTCAACGTGGAAACCATCGAACAAACCATCAAAGTCATCGAACGGCGAATCGACGCGCTCGGTGTGACCGAGCCAGTGATTCAGCGCCAAGGAAATCAGCGCATCATCGTGGAACTGCCGGGCGTCTTCGATACACAGGCGGCCATTGACACCATTGGGAAAACCGCTCTTTTGGAATTTAAAAATCCGTTCGGAGAAACCGTGATGACCGGCGCCCATTTGCAAGACGTCCAGTTGACGCAGGACCAATTCGGGCGTTGGGCCATCGGCTTTAAACTCGATCGCGAAGGAACGGCGATTTTCCGCGAACTCACGCGGCGCTACTTCGGACAAACGATCTCCATTGCACTCGACGGGGACATCCTCATGGCACCCGTAGTGAATGCGGTCATCGAAAACGGAGAAGGCATCATCGAAGGTGCGTTTACGGCCCAGGAAGCGCAAAACTACGTCCTTTTGCTGCGTTCCGGCGCGCTCCCCGTTCCTCTTGAAGTGACGCACACCCGCCAAGTCGGGCCCACCTTGGGGGAAGAAGCGCTCCAAGGCGGCATTCGCGCCGGCATCGCCGGAACAATCGCCGTATTCCTGTTCACGCTTGCCTACTATCGGCTGCCGGGACTGGCGGCCAATATCGCTCTTGCCATATACATTGCGACGCTCTTGGCGGCGTTGATCCTCTTGCAGGCGACGCTGACGCTGCCCGGTATTGCCGGTTTCGTCTTGTCGATCGGCATGGCTGTCGACGCTAATGTGATTATTTTTGAACGCGTCAAAGAAGAATTGCGCAGTGGAAAGCCGCTGCGCATCGGCATCCGTGACGGTTGGAGACACGCTTTTTCCGCGATTCTCGATTCAAATGTGACCACGCTGATCACAGCAGGCGTGCTGTTTTGGCTCGGTTCAGGGCCGGTGCGCGGATTTGCCGTTACGCTGAGCTTGGGGATTGTCATCAGCATGTTCACGGCGCTTTTCGTGACGCGGGTCATCCTGACGAGCATCGTCGACATCCATCCCGAACGTTTCGTGCGCTATTTCGGCGTTGAAGGGGCGGTGGCCCGTTGATGCGATTGATGGAATTCCGGCGCATCTATATCGCCGCTGCCGTCGCCTTTCTCGTTTGTGCAGCCGGTGTCATTGCCTTCAAAGGTTTGAACCTCGGCAACGATTTCACCGGAGGATCGATTCTCGAACGGGGCATCCCGGGCGAGCGGGTTTCGATCGAGGAAGTGCGTGAAGCGCTGCGCGCGCCCGATGTTGCTGAATTAGGTGTATACGATGCGACGATTCAGCGCATTGACGACGGAACGCATGCGGGAGAAAACGTGTTTCTGCTTCGGACGGGCGAGCTGACAATCGATGAAATCAACCGGATTGACGCTGCACTTGCAGCGGCGTTCGGTGATGTCGACGTTCGACAGAACGAAGTCACCGGCCCGACCATCGGCGCGGAGCTGGTGCGCAACAGCCTGTGGGCTCTCGTGCTTGCCGGGGTCGGTATGCTCATTTACCTGTCGTTCCGCTTTGAATGGCGCTTTGGCTTGGCCGCGGTCATTGGGGTTCTTTTTACGGCAGCGACCGTATTCGGCATTCTTGCTCTCTTGGGACGTGAGATCAAGCAGTGGTTCATCGCCGCGATTTTGACGGTCATCGGCTATTCCATCAACGATACCATTGTCATTTTTGACCGGATCCGTGAGAATTTGGCTTTCCGCCAAAAAGAATCGCTCGTTTCACTCGTCAATCGGAGCGTTCGCCAAGTATTGCCTCGTTCCGTCAACACCAGCGTGACGACGCTCTTTGCGATCAGCGCGCTTTACATTTTTGGCGGAGCAACGCTGCGCGACTTCAGCCTGACCATGATGCTCGGAGTCATTATCGGAACGCTCGCGTCCATCTTCTTGGCGAGCTCGGTTTGGATCGCATTGCGCGAACCGGTTGATCGCATCTCGCGCCGACTGGTGCATGAGACCGCTCGGGAAAACGAGCGGGACGGCAATGCGCTTGATGGCTGATTTTGGAGCCTGTAGGCAATTGGGGAGCGGCAAAGCCTAATGGGTGGCGTTGGCTGTGATATACTTCGAGTAAGGCCTAGTGACAGATGAGGGGGCTTTGCCATGTTGGGTGAGAACATTCGGCGCTTTCTTGCTACCGGTTTGGGGCTGGCTATTTTCACCAAAGATCGGGTGAGCGAGATCATCAACGAATTGGTGCAGCAAGGCCAGGTCAGCCGTGAGGACGGAGAGCGTCTCCTCGATGAAGTCATTCGCCGTGCCCAGGAGCAGGGCAGTGAAATCCGCTCGCTCGTGAACCAAGGCATCGATCGGGTGTTGGAGCGGACGGGGCTCGCACGGCAAAAAGACGTTCAGGAACTCATCCGTCGCATTGAAGAGTTGGAGGCGAAACTGGGCATGCAATCGCAGGGGGATGGCGACGCCGTCAGTCAAGAGGGGGAAAAAGCAGCGGAAGACGCCGATTCGTCTGACGAACAGCTCAACTAACCCGCCAGCCCATGGACGGGGAGGCAGCAGCGGTGGGCATTTTTCGCATCGACCGTCATTACAAGCACTTCAAGCGCTATCGACGTATTGCCGAGGTGTTTATACGCCACGGTTTTGGCTTCGCTTTTGATCGCATCGGCTTGCGTCACCTCATCCCGGTACGGCGGCGGGTGGTTCGCTTGGAGCGGGAGCTCGAGCCTGTCAACGTCGGGGTGAGGCTGCGGCGCGCTTTTGAAGAGCTGGGTGCTACATTCGTGAAGCTCGGGCAGCTGCTTTCCACACGGGCGGATTTGGTTCCGCCGGAGGTGCTGCTGGAGCTTTCGCGCCTGCAGGATGACGTCGCTCCCATCCCATCCGAAAAAGCCGTTGCCGTTATTGAAGAAGAGCTCGGCCAACCCATAGGGAACGTCTTTGCCGAATTCGTAGTGGAGCCCTTGGCGGCCGCTTCGGTGGCGCAAGTTCACCGCGCCCGACTGCGCACGGGCGAATGGGTCGCCGTCAAAGTGCAGCGCCCGGGCGTACGCGAGCAGATCAAGACAGATCTCGAAATATTGGAACGCTTGGCGCAGCTGGTGAAACACCGTGTCCGGTTGGAATTGATCGACCCCGTCGAACTGGTCGACGAGTTTGCCCGCCAAATATGGCGTGAACTTGATTTCATCAACGAAGGCGGCCATATCGACCGTTTTCAGGACCACTTCAAAGATGATCCAACGATAAAAATACCCAAGGTTTTTTGGGACTATACGACGGAACGCATGTTGGTCATGGAGTGGATCGACGGGGTCAAAGTGTTGGACGCCGAACGCATGGAGCAAATCGGCATCGACCGCAAAGCCGTTGCCCGCCGGGGGGCGGAAGCTTTTTTGCGCCAAGTGCTGATCCACGGCTACTTTCATGGCGATCCGCACCCCGGAAACGTGTTCATTCTGCCCGGCAACCGCATCGCCTATATCGATTTCGGGGTTGTCGGCCGGCTTTCCGAGGAGGCCAAAAACCATCTGGCCGATTTGTTTCTCGGCATCATTCGCCGCGATGTCGAACGGGTCATTCGGGGCATGACGATGCTTGGCGCCGTGGACGATCAAATGGACAGGCGGCGCCTGCGAACCGATGTAGCCGATCTCGTCGACCGCCATTACGGCAAGCCGCTGAAGGAAATCAAGGCCGCCATCGTCTTTAACGATGCATTGTCCCTGGCACGCCGACACCGCATTCGGCTGCCCGCCGACTTGTTTTTGCTGGGGCGGGCTTTGCTCACCGTCGAGGGCATGGGGGAGCGCCTTGACCCCGATTTCAACGTTGTGGAAATTGCAGAGCCGTTCGCACGTGAACTGTTTCGCCGCCGCTATGATCCGCGGGAAGTCGCCAAGAGGGCCGCGAATGACGCCGGAGAGTACGTGGAGATTCTTGCGCGCCTGCCGCACCGCATCGATCGCCTTTTGGATCAAGCGGAGCGGGGACGGCTGACCGTGCGGTTTCGACATGAGGGGCTGGAAAATTTGTTGAACCAGCTGGATTTGGTGTCGAATCGCTTGGCGCTCGCAGCGGTGATTGCCAGCCTTGTCATCGGTTCATCGCTTGTCATCCAGACGAATTTGGGGCCCTTCATCGCGGGATATCCGGCGATGGGGGTCATCGGCTATCTCACCGCTTTTTTGCTCGGCGTCTGGCTCATCTGGTCGATCCTCCGCTCAGGACGGTTTTGAGTTCAGCGGCGGTGCCAGGACGGTTAAACTTTGCGGCTCTAAGCTGTATTCAACCGGCGTTTCGCCGAGCGGTTCACCATCGGCGTACAGCGGAACTTGTTCGCCAAAAATGCGTACGTGGCGGGCCCGCAGGTAAGACACCTTCGGGTGGTGGATGTGCTTCCCTTTGAAAATTCGCACCATGTTGAGCAGAGCTTCGGTTTTCGACAAGTCTCTGGCAATGCAGACGTCGAACTGCCCGTCTTGCAAGCTCGCTTTGGGACACATGTGCATGCCGCCGGCGCAATACGCGCCGTTGCCCACCGCGACAAGAAACACGTTTTCTTCAATTCGCTTGCCGTCGAGCTCGATCGTCAAGCGAGGATTTTGATACTTGGCGAGCACCCGCAGCGCCATGATGACATAAGGCAGCGAGCCGGAGCCGCGAGGCGGCTTTTCGCGCACGCGCTTGGCGACCGTCGCATCGAACCCGACGCCGGACATATTCAAAAACGGCCGCCCGTTGATCGAGGGGCGGTCAATTTTTTGCGGTTTGGCGCTGAGCAAGACGTCGAGCGCCGCCAAGGGATCAGTGGGGATGCCGAGGCTGAGGGCGAAATCATTGCCGGTGCCGCTCGGAATCACACCGAGTATGGTTTCCGGTCCGAGTCCGCCGGCAATTTCGTGCATCGTTCCGTCGCCGCCGACCCCTACGACAACGGGATACCCGGCTTCGACGATATCCCGCGTGAGATCCGTTGCTTCACCGGGCACCGACGTTTCAACGAAACTATACTGAACCTTGCGCCGGTCCAACTCTTGCACGATGCGCTGCCAGGTGTGGCCTGCTCGTCCTTGGCCAGCGTTGGGATTGACGACAAAAAAATAATGCATGCGCCTCCCCTTTCTCTCCCCGGCCTGAAGAACCTACGTTTGCCAGGCCAGGGAATGCGCGCCGTTGAATGAAATACCATGCACAACGAGGAAATCCTTTTGAAATGTGGTGAAGACGGTATGATGGAGCAGGAACGACTGGAGCCCCAAGGTACGCAACCGGTTTGGGTGGTGCCGCCCGAACCGGGGGAAGAAATCCGCCAGCTTGCTCTACAAGTCGGCCTGCCGATTCCTTTGGTTCAAGTGCTGTACCAAAGAGGGTTGCAGACGCAAGATGCCATTGAACAATTCCTCCATCCTGAACGTTATCCGCTGCACAAGCCGCAGCTGCTGAAAGGGATGAGCGAAGCCGTTGCTCGTCTTGCGACGGCGTTGTCCCGTGCTGAGCGCATTTTGGTGTACGGTGATTACGACGTCGACGGCCAGGTCAGCACCGCCTTATTGGTCGCCGCGCTGCAGCGTTTGGGCGGCACGGTCGACTATTACATACCGCACCGTTTGACTGAAGGATACGGCGTTTCCGCCGATGCGCTCGAGCGGCTTGCCCCCCACACTGATTTGATCGTAACGGTCGATTGCGGCATCACGTCCGTGCAGGAAGTTGAACTGGCCCGCTCACTGGGCGTCGATGTCATCATCACGGACCACCATGAACCGGGGCCGGAGCTTCCTGCTGCCGCGGCGGTCATCGACCCGAAACAACCGGACTGTCCCTATCCGGAGAAGTCGCTGGCGGGATGTGCAGTCGTTTTCAAGCTCGTACAAGCTTTATACGAACACCTTGGAAAAAATGCCGACGAAGTTTTCGCTTGGATCGATTTGGTCGCTGTCGGTACGATCGCGGACGTGGTGCCGCTGCAAGGTGAAAACCGCGCGCTGGTCTGGCGGGGACTGCCGAAAGTGCGTGCCCGTTTGGGGTTGGACAAGCTGCTCGCCGTTGCAGGCATTGATGACGCCGAGCCGACCGCCGGACAGATCGCGTTTTTGCTCGCACCGCGCCTGAACGCTGTCGGCCGCCTTGCCGATGCATCGCCCGGCGTTGAGCTTTTGCTCACCGACGATCCTTCCACCGCCGAACGGATTGCCCGAGAGCTGGAACGTGAAAACAACGAGCGGCGTCAAATTGAACAGCGCATTTTGGAAGAAGCTGACGCATGGGTGCAGGCTCATGCCGATTTGGCGGAAGATCGCGCCCTTGTCGTTGCCGGTGAAGGGTGGCATCCGGGGGTCATCGGCATCGTAGCTTCCCGCTTGGTTGAGCGATATCATCGTCCGGCCATCGTGCTGGCGATTGACGGCGAAAAGGCGGTCGGATCAGGAAGAAGTGTCCCTGGCTTCGATCTGTACGGCGCGCTGCGGACGGTGCAGCATCTGCTCATGCGTTTCGGCGGCCACCGTGCGGCTGCCGGGTTGACGATTGCGACGAATCGGATTGACGCTTTTCGACAAGCTTTTCAGGCGGAAGCGGCGCGGTGGCTGGGTCCGGACGATCTCGTGCCGGTGGTGCGCATTGATGCCATGCTCACGCCGGAAAGCGTCGACCATGCGTTGGTGGAGACCATCGCCCGTTTTGCCCCGTTCGGCTATGGAAATCCCGAGCCCGTATTCGGCTTGGAACGCGTGCAAGTCATCGAAAGCCGCGGCGTCGGGGAAGGTGACAAGCATTGGCGCCTCCGCGTGCAAAGCCAAGCGAGCGGCACGCATGTTCTCACGGGTATCGGATTCGACTTAGGACCCGATTTTTTGCCCCATGTTCGGGTTGGCGATCGTGTCAGCCTGGCGGCGACACTCGGTTTGAACAACTGGCAAGGCCGGTCGTACATTCAACTGCGGTTGAAAGACGCCCGCGTTCACTCTCGAACGCATGACTTGGCCGAGCTTGCGAGGGCGCTTCGGCATGTTTCCGCGGGTGGGTCCGTGCTCACGTCGGCTGCTGTCAACGGCTCGCTGACGTATGGCGCGCTTGCTCTTCAACCGGAAACGATCGGATCCGTCGAGAAAGTGACGTGGGTCGGCCCGCAGGGGGAAAGGGTTGAATTTGCCGCCATCGATTGCCGGTTTGCCGCGGCAGATCAGCGGATGGACGTGATCGCGGCGACTGCGCACGAAGCAAACACGCTGCTCGTGTGGGCTGAAGGAGTCAACGATGCGCAGCGCACCGTATCACTGCATCGGCTGGAAGTCAGCGCATATCCGTCGGCCGCCAAAGTGCTGCTTTGCATGGATCGCGTGCCGTTGAAAGCCGCCGGGTCCGTCCAAGACGACAAGCAGCGGACGGTTTTGGTGTTTTGGGACGTGCCCCGCTCCCTGGAGCAGCTGCGTCAAAGCATGTTGCACGCAGGATCGTGGTCCCCGCTTGTAGACGTGTACCTGACCTTTACATCCGAAAGAATTGCTGAAGCTCGCCGGCGATTGGCGGCCGACTATCCACCGATCGAGGTGCTGCGGCGTATCTTCGTCGAAGTGCGACAACGCTGTCGGCACGCGAGACGGCCTTTGGACACGTACGAGTTGTGTCAAGTCTTGTTGGAACGGGGACATGCCGTAACGGCTGCCGGCATCCGGTATGCCTTGGAAGTGTTCGAAGAGGCGGGCCTGGTTTCCGTTGATTTTGCAGGCTCGGAAGCGTGGGTCGTCATGCGTGAACCGCCAAGCGGCAAGGTAGACTTGAGATTAGGCGTTCGTTATAATGAAGGCGAGGCAAAAAGGTCTCAATTTGCACATTTTGCGACTTGGCTGCGTTCGGCCAGCCTGACTGATCTCATCGCTCAAACGCTGCACCCGGAGCGATGAAATTCCCCGGCGAAGTGAGGTGAGAGTTCGTGGCCATCGCCGAATTGATCGAACGGGTCAAGCAATACAACCCCGACGCCGATGTCGAATGCATCGAGCGAGCGTATCACGTGGCGAAAGAGGCGCATCGCGGCCAATTTCGTGATTCCGGCGAAGCGTACTTCCAGCATCCGCTTGAAGTCGCAAAAATTCTGGCCGATCTCGAACTCGATCCGATCACGATCGCCGGCGGTTTGCTCCACGACGTCCTCGAAGATACCGACATGACCACCGAGGAACTTGAGCGAATGTTCGGGCCAACCATCACCCTGTTGGTCGACGGGGTGACCAAGTTGTCGCGCATCCCCTTCCGTTCGAAGGAGGAGCAGCAGGCGCAGTCCTTGCGGAAGATGTTCCTCGCGATGGCCCAAGATGTCCGTGTCGTTCTCATCAAACTGGCCGATCGCCTGCACAACATGCGCACGCTGCGACATCTCCCGGTGGAAAGGCAGAAGAAGATCGCGCGGGAAACGTTGGAAATCTATACGCCTTTAGCTCACCGCCTCGGCATGTGGAGCATCAAATGGGAGATGGAAGACCTCGCCTTCCGCTATCTCGAGCCCGAGGCCTACTACAACTTGGTCAACCGCATCGCAAAGCGGCGGCAAGAACGTGAAGGCGAACTGGCGCAGGTCATGCACACTTTGAAAGAACGCCTCGCCGAATTGGGCATCAATGCGGAGCTGCAAGGGCGGCCGAAACATTTCTACAGCATTTATCAAAAAATGGTCCGCCAAGGCAAAGAACTCGATGAAATATACGATCTCATGGCCGTGCGCATCATTGTCGATACGGTGAAAGACTGCTACGGAGCGCTCGGTCTCGTCCATACGCTGTGGAAGCCGGTTCCGGGCCGCTTCAAAGACTATGTCGCCATGCCCAAGTCCAATATGTATCAATCGCTGCACACGACGGTCATAGGCCCCCAAGGCGAGCCTTTCGAAATCCAGATTCGCACTTGGGAAATGCACCGCGTCGCGGAGCGGGGCATCGCCGCACATTGGTTGTACAAAGAGGGGGGCCAGGCAAATACGGGCTTTGAAGAAAAGGTGGCATGGCTGCGTCAAGTGATGGACTGGCTGCGGGAGATGCGGGACCCGCACGAGTTCATGGAAACCTTAAAGATCGATTTGTTTGAAGATGAGGTCTTCGTTTTCACGCCGAAAGGCGACGTCAAGAGCTTGCCGGCCGGAGCGACCCCGGTCGATTTTGCCTTCAGCGTGCATACGGATGTCGGATTGCGCTGCGCCGGCGCCAAGGTGAACGGCCGCATTGTGCCGCTCGACTACAAGTTGAGCAACGGAGAAATTGTTGAAATTCTCACAACTAAAACGCCGAACCCGAGCAGCGATTGGCTCCGCTTTATTAAAACGTCGAAAGCCCGCAGCAAAATCCGCGCTTGGCTCAAAGAAGAATATCGGGCGGAAAGCATTGCTCGCGGCCGGGAAATCATCGAGCGCGAACTGAAAAAGCTCGGTGTCGATTTGAAAGAAGTGATGAGGCCCGAGCGGCAGCTTGAGGTCGTCCGGCGGTACGGCTTCACCAGTGTTGATGATCTTCTCGCGGCGGTAGGATATGGCAAGGTTACGGCACCTCAAGTGCTCAGCCGCTTGCTCGGCCGCGAAGAATACGAACGGCGCCGCAAGCAGCTCAAAATCAAACGTCTGCAGCGCAAGCGCTCGGGAAGCGAAAGCCGCGGCGTCCGGGTCGAGGGCGTCGACGATCTTTTGATCCGCCTCTCGAAGTGCTGCAGCCCGGTCCCTGGCGACGAAATCATCGGCTATATTACCCGCGGTCGGGGATTGTCGGTCCACCGACGCGACTGTCCGAACATTCTCGCTCTCAACGGCCAAGCCGAACGCTGCATCGAAGTTGAATGGGACGTTGAAGACACCGGTTCTTATCCGGTCGAGATCGCTATTGAGGCCCGCGACCGGGTCAACCTTTTGTCGCAAATTATGAATACCATTTCGAGTACGGACACGAACATCACGGCGGTAAATGCACGTACCAATCGCCATTCCATTGCGCATGTGCGGCTTGTGGTCGACATTCAGAACGTCGAGCAGATGTATGCCATCATGGCCCGGTTGAGAGGGGTTGAAGGCGTATTTAAAGTACATCGAGCAACACCGACGTGAGGGACGAACGGTACCCGTTTCGAAATCTTTTTGTAGGGATATGACTGCCCGGCGACGAATGTTCGCACTGAAGGTGAAGTGTGAGGAGTTGGTTGCGTGCGAGCAGTCGTACAGCGGGTTTCGTATGCCTCAGTCAAAGTCGGCGATCGTGTGGTCGGAACGATCGGACCGGGGTTGCTTGTCCTTTTAGGGGTAGGCAATACTGACACGAGCGCCGATGCCGTCTGGTTGGCTCGTAAAGTGGCTGGGCTGCGAATATTTGCTGGCGATGACGGTAAAATGCAGCTCGGACTGATTGAACACGGCGGCGGGGCGTTGGTCGTCTCGCAATTTACCCTTTATGGTGATTGCAGAAAAGGGCGACGGCCGAATTTTTCAGACGCGGCGCCGCCGGAGCAAGCTAAGCATTTATATGAATTGTTTTGTGAAGCGCTGCGAAATGAAGGTGTCCAAGACGTGCAGCAAGGGCAATTTGGGGCCATGATGCAAGTGGAACTTTGCAACGACGGCCCCGTAACTCTTATCGTCGAATCGCCAGGTGTGAAAGAGTAGCAAATAAGCCAGAAACGTTGGGTTGACATGCTTTTTTTGCACCTTGTACAATGATGAAGTGTTTTAAAGTATTCGTCGAGAGCCGGGTTCTGAAGGCTGAAGCGGAAGAAGGGGGCTCGCTGATTTGTTGTTTGAATCTCTTCGAAAACGCATGGCGGGCATTGTCATTTTTATTGCACTTGCATTCGTCGTCACACTGCTGTACACGGGACTGGGCAGCGGAGTCAACACGGATGCGCAAGTTCAGGCAAAGCCCATTGCTTATGTCAACGGCTACGAAATTACCGATCGTGACCTCACGGCGCAATACGAATCCATCCTCGCTTCGGGAGCGACCGGCGGTCTCGATTTGGAACAATTGCGGTACATCGCTTTCCAAGATCTCGTCAACTATCACCTGGTCATTGCCGCCGCACGTTCCGAGGGATTTGAAGTTTCCAAGGCCGAAATCGATCAATGGATTGCCGCTGCGCTTCCCGAGGGTGTCACGCTGCGGCAGTTTCTCAACGCGTTCGGCATGACGGAGAACGACTTCCGCCAGCAGGTTGAAAATTATCTCCTGGCGGTTAAAATCGAAGAAGCCAAGCGGGAAGAAGTGACCGTCGACGAAGAAGAGGTCGAAGCGCTTTTCAACGAAATGCTGGCCGATGACAGCGGCCGGTACGACCAAGTGCGCGCCCGGCATATTTTGATCCGGCCGGCCGATCCCGACGATGAAGCGTCTTGGGAAGCCGCGCTGGAAGAAATCGAGGCGCTGCGTGAGGAAATTTTGGCCGGCACGCCGTTCGAAAAAATTGCTGCCGAGCAGTCGCACGACACAGGCAGTGCCATTTTAGGCGGTGACCTCGGATTCTTCGGGCGAGGTGTCATGGTGCAGCCGTTCGAGGAAGCGGCTTTTTCGCTCGAAATCGGCGAGCTCAGCGAGCCGATTCGCACGGATTTCGGCTATCACCTCATTGAGGTGACGGCGAAGCGCGATCTTACGGATGAAACGTATGCGGAGTCCGAGAAAAACCGCATTCGGAACAGCTTGCATTCTCAAGCGCTGCAGCGGCATATGACAAGCTGGATGGACGATCTCTGGGCCAATGCGACCATTGAGATTCTCGATATTCGTTTGCAAGCCCAACAGGCACATCGCGACGGTGATCTTGAAAAAGCCGTCAGCTTGTTCCAGGCCGCGATTGAGCAGTATCGCACCCCTTCGCTGCACGTGCTGCTCGCACAAGTGTATGAGGAACTCGAAGAACCTGAATTGGCGCTTGAACAGTATCGCATCGCCGCCGAAAAGGCTCCAAGCGACGCAAATATCCTGCTGGCCCTTGGGTTGGCTTTGATGCAGGCGGATGAGCGTGAAGAGGCCGAAAACGTCTTGGTGCGCGCTTCGGAACTGGCGGCGCAGATGACCGATTTGTACCAGGGCGTCTTGATCCAGCTGCAGGTGCAGCAAGCGCTGACGCAGCTCGGAGCGGATGACGACGTGCTGCTGGAGGTCAACCGACGCATCCAGAACATCTTCGGCAGCCCGGTTGCCATTGACGGTGACGCAGACGCAGCTGATGAAGGTGTGGAAACCGAATAATCGCACGTTCGGGAACCATATATCCCGTCACTTCCGAGAGAACCTTCCGGTCATGATCCGGGAGGTTCTCTCAATGTGCAAAACATGAAACATGGACCGCTGGAAACGGAGCGGGCAGGAGGACGCATATGGAGTTGAGACGCCCCCGCGGGACCAACGACATTCTCCCTGGGGAAGTGGAACGGTGGCAGCGTCTTGAGGACGCTGTGCGAACGGTGTTCGACCGGCATGGATATGCCGAGATTCGGCTGCCGGTTTTCGAGCACACCGAGGTATTCGTCCGCGGTGTCGGTGAAACAACGGACATCGTGGAAAAGCAAATGTACACGTTCGAAGACCAAGGCGGACGCAGCTTGACTTTGAGGCCCGAGGGGACGGCTCCGGTCGTTCGGGCGTATTTGGAGCACAAGCTGCACGGCCGCGGACTGCCGGCGAAACTGTATTACATAGGTCCGATGTTTCGCTACGAAAGACCTCAAGCCGGGCGATATCGGCAATTCCATCAGTTTGGAGCAGAGGCCATCGGATCCGATTCGCCGCTGCTCGACGTTGAAATGATGGCCATTCCGGTCACCATCTATCGAGAGCTCGGGCTCGAAAACTTCCGCATCGATCTCAATTCCATCGGGTGTGAAGCGTGTCGCCCGGCTTATCGACAGGCGTTGCGTGATTATCTGGTGACACGCTTGGACGCCTTGTGTCCGACTTGTGTCCGGCGGCTCGACCGCAATCCGCTGCGCGTTCTCGACTGCAAGGAAAAACCGTGCATCGAAGCCTCGGAAGGCGCCCCGAAATCGTATGAGCATCTATGCGACGAATGCGCGGAGCACTTTGCGGCGGTGCAAAAGGGGCTCGATGCACTCGGCCTGGAGTATGTAGTCAACTATCGCTTGGTCCGCGGGCTCGATTATTATACGCGGACGGTGTTTGAACTCGTCGGACTGGATTTGGGTGCCCAAGATGCCCTAGGTGGTGGCGGACGCTACGACGGACTTGTCGAAGCGTGCGGCGGGCCGCCGACACCTGCGGTCGGGTTCGCAGCGGGAATCGAGCGCGTACTGCTCAGCCTCGAAAAACTTGGGGTCGAAGCGGAAGCACCGGCATTGGACGCCTATATCGTCGTGCAAGGTGAAACGGACCGAGCCGACGCTTTGCGGCTGGCGTTTGCATTGCGGTCAGCCGGATTGCGTGTAGAGATGGATTATTTGAATCGCTCCATGCGAGCTCAAATGCGAACGGCTCAACGGAGCGGAGCGGCTTATGCCGTCATTTTGGGGGAAAGTGAAACTGCCGCCGGCACCGCCTTAGTGAAAGACATGGCAAGCGGCGAGCAGCAGGAAGTTTCACAAGAACGGATAGTCGATGTCATTCGGGGAGGCAGGAACCTTGGCTGAAACGTGGCGTACCGACGGATGCGGCGAATTGCGAATCGATGATGTAGGGCGGACCGTGCGTCTGGCAGGCTGGGTGAGCCGGCGTCGTGATCACGGCGGGCTCATTTTTATCGACTTGCGGGATCGCTCCGGCGTCGTGCAAATCGTATTCCATCCGGATGCCGGAGAAGATGTGTTCCGACGTGCCGAGCGCTTGCGAAGTGAATTTTGTGTGTCCGTCGAAGGCAAGGTCGTGAAGCGGCTCGAAGGCATGGAAAATCCCAACCTCGCGACAGGCGAAATCGAGGTTGCAGTCACTGCATTGACCGTGCTCAATGAGTCCGCGACACCACCGTTCCCCATCGATCGCCACGTCGACGTCGATGAAAAAGTCCGGCTCAAATATCGCTACCTTGACTTGCGGCGGCCCGAATTGCAGCACAACTTGATTCTGCGCCACAAGGTGACGAAGGCGACGCGGGATTTCTTCGATGAGCACGGCTTTTTGGAAATTGAAACGCCGATGCTGACTCGCAGTACACCCGAAGGAGCACGCGACTATCTCGTTCCCAGCCGTGTCCACCCTGGGGAGTTTTTTGCTCTGCCTCAATCGCCGCAGCTGTTTAAGCAGCTGCTGATGGTGGCGGGGTACGATCGGTATTTCCAAATTGCACGCTGCTTCCGCGACGAAGACTTGCGTGCCGACCGTCAGCCCGAATTTACGCAAATCGACGTGGAAATGTCGTTTGTCACAGCGGACGACATTATGAATTTGATGGAAGAGCTGATGGTCCGTCTGTGGGCGCTGACCGGACATGAAATTCAACGGCCGTTCCGCCGTATTTCGTACGCTGAAGCGATCGGACGCTATGGTTCGGATCGGCCCGACCTTCGCTTTGGCATGCACTTGATCGACGTCAGCGACATTGTGCGCCATTCCGACTTTAAAGTGTTTGCGAACGTCGTCGCCAACGGCGGCATAGTGAAGGCGATCAACGCCAAGGGGGCGGGCGGCTGGACCCGGCGCGACATCGATCGCCTGACTGAGCTCGCACAATCATGGGGTGCCGGAGGGCTCGCCTGGATCGCGGTGCAAGAGGACGGATTTCGCTCGGCCATCACGAAATTCTTCTCCGACGAGGAGCTTGCTCAGCTCCAGCAGGCGTTGGGTGCCGAGCCGGGCGATCTCTTGCTGTTCGTGGCGGACAAGCCGGACGTCGTGCATGAAGTGCTCGGGCGGCTTCGACTGCACCTCGGGGAAGCGCTTGGGCTCATCGATCCAAACGACCTTCAGTTTTGTTGGGTCGTCGACTGGCCGCTGCTCGAATACGACGTGGAAGCCAAGCGGTATGTCGCCCTTCACCATCCGTTCACGGCGCCCGTGGAAGCCGATGTGGAGAAATTGAGCAGTGATCCGGGTTCCGTACGCGCGCAAGCTTACGATCTCGTCGTCAACGGGGTGGAGCTGGGCGGCGGCAGCATTCGTATTCACCGCCGGGATGTTCAGGAGAAGATGTTCGCTGCTCTCAGCCTCAGTGAGGACGAAGCACGGGAGAAATTCGGCTTTCTGCTCGATGCCTTGCAGTACGGAGCACCGCCGCACGGTGGCATCGCGTTCGGGCTCGATCGGTTGGTCATGCTGCTCGCCGGTACGGACTCCATCCGCGATGTCATCGCCTTCCCGAAGACGCAGAGCGCGATGTGCTTGATGACCGAAGCGCCGTCGCCCGTTATGCCGCAGCAGCTGGAAGAATTAAGCATTCGCCTGGCTCCGGGCGTCGGTGCCCGTGCGGCTGAGCGGGAGTGACACTGCATGGACTTGTTCCGCGCAGCGGGTGAGCGAGACCGCAAAGGCATTGCGCCTCTCGCCGCCCGCATGCGGCCTCGTACGCTCGATGAAATCGTAGGCCAAGATGCGCTCATCGGTCCAGGAACGCTGCTGCGGCGTGCCATTGAGGCGGATCGCATTCCTTCGCTCATTTTGTATGGGCCCCCCGGAACCGGAAAGACAACTTTGGCACAAGTGATCGCCGCTGTCACCAATGCCGCTTTTGTGCCGCTCAACGCTGTTTCTTCGGGCGTAGCCGATATTCGCAATACCATCGACGGCGCACGGGAGCGGCTCGATTTGCATGGAAAGCCCACCATCGTGTTCATCGATGAAATCCATCGATTCAACCGCAGCCAGCAAGACGCCTTGCTTCCCGCAGTTGAAGAAGGCGTTGTGCAGCTGATCGGTGCAACAACGGAGAATCCGTTTTTCAGCGTCAATAAGCCTCTTCTTTCACGTTGCCGTGTTTTCCGTCTGCAGCCGCTGGAACCGAAAGATATTGAAACCTTGCTTTATCGTGCTTTAAGCGACAAGGAGCGCGGCCTGGGCGAAATCGACGTGGAAGTCGATCCGGAAGCCATTCGCTACTTGGCTGACGTGGCGAACGGTGATGTCCGCATTGCTTTGAACGCGCTCGAGTTTGCCGTCTTTGCCGCTGAGCGGGACCCGGACGGCAAGCGGCTGCTCAATTTGGCCGTCGTCCAGGAAGCCCTGCAGCAGCGCATATCGCCCGGCGCGCGCGAGGACGAACACTACGATGTGACGTCCTGCTTTATCAAGTCGATGCGGGGATCGGATCCCCAGGCGACACTGTATTGGCTGGCACGGCTGATTTACGCCGGCGAGGATGTCGAGTATATTGCACGGAGGATCATGATTCACGCCGCGGAAGACGTCGGACTTGCTGATCCACAAGCATTGGTCGTGGCGACAGCGGCGGCACAGGCGGTTGAACGTGTGGGCATGCCGGAAGGGCGAATCATTTTGGCGCAAGCCGCTTTGTACATTGCGCTCGCTCCGAAGAGCAACTCGGTCATTGTCGGGATCGACCGAGCACTGGCGGCGGTTGAAAAGTATCGACTCGAGCCGCCGCCTTTGGCCATGCGTGATGCACACTACAGCGGCGCCAAGCAATTGGGGCACGGAGTCGGCTACAAGTACCCGCACGATTATCCCGGTCATTGGGTCGAGCAGCAGTATTTGCCGGACGCGTTGGTCAATGCGACGTTCTATCAGCCTTCGGATCAGGGATTGGAACCCCTATTGTGGGAAAAACTCCATGCACGCCGGCGGGGAACTTAGGGCCCGTTGCATTGACGGACTTTCGAAGCACGTGCTATGATAAGAAACGGCCAATTCCGTAGAATGCACTCGGAATTGGCTGGTTGAAAGGGAAGAGCTGAATTCGTCGTGCGTTGGCGGAGGAGCGCTGGACGGCAAGTGGTCGACTTCATCTCAGCGCAGCAAGGAAGGTGTAGTGAGTGCGCATTTCATCCCGTGGGGAATACGGCGTTCGTGCCTTGTTCGACTTGGCGATGCATTACGGACAGGGCCCGAGGCCGTTGAAGCTTATTGCGGAGCAGCAAGATATATCGGAGCACTATTTGGAACAGCTCATGGCGGTGCTCAGAAAAAGCGGCCTCGTCACGAGCGTGCGAGGTGCGATGGGTGGCTATGAGCTGGCTTTGCCGCCCGAGCGCGTACGAATCGGTGACGTCATTCGTGTCCTGGAAGGCCCCGTGACAACGGCCAGTCAAGGCGAGTCGCCGCAAATCAACGACATTTATCGGATGACGCTCGAAGCGACGTGGAAACGCATCGCGGATGGAATCAACGAAGTGCTCGATTCGATTACCTTGGCGGATCTTCTGCAGGAAGCCGAGCGCTTGCGCGCCGACGGCGGTTCGTTGATGTGGCACATTTAGGGAAACGGGTGAGCCCAGGTGACGCGCATATACCTCGACCACGCGGCCACCACTCCGTGTGATCCTGAAGTCATTGAGGCCATGATGCCGTATCTTCGGGCGCAATTCGGCAATCCATCCGGTTTGTATGCCGAAGGGCGTCAGGCGCGCCAAGCCCTTGACGAAGCGCGTGATCGCGTCGCCCATTGCATCGGCGCGACTCGCTCTTCGAGCATCGTATTTACCAGCAGCGGTTCCGAAGCCGACAACCTCGCTTTGCAAGGTGCGGCGTGGGCGGGACGGCTGGCCGGCAAGGGCGACCATATCGTCGTCTCGGCGATTGAGCATAGTGCCGTGCTGCAAACGGCACGCCATTTGCAAACGCAAGGGTTCAGCGTTGCCACCGTCGGCGTCGACGAGTTCGGCCGCGTCGATCCTGAAGCCGTGCGCGAGGCGCTGACCGACAAGACCGTCGTCGTCAGCGTAATGCATGCCAACAATGAAGTGGGGACCATTCAGCCGATCGGCGAGATTGCCGCGTTATGCCGCGAGCGAGGAATTCCTTTTCATACGGACGCAGTGCAGACGGTCGGACATTTGCCTGTCGATGTCGAAGAGCTCGGTGTCGACATGCTCAGCTTGTCGGCCCATAAATTTTATGGTCCGAAGGGAGTCGGTGCGTTGTACGTTCGACCCGGGCTCGAGTTGGTGCCGGTGATTCACGGCGGAGCGCAGGAGCGCGAACGGCGGGCGGGTACGGAGAACGTCGCTGGCATCGTCGGCCTGTCCGTCGCGTTGGAACTGGCGGTTCGTGAGATGCCGCGTCGCATGCCGTACGTCGCAGCACTGCGCGACCGGCTGATCGAGGGGATACTAAGCCGAATCGACGGCGTGCGGTTGAACGGGCATCCGAAGGAACGATTGCCCGGCAACGCCAATTTCGTGTTTCACGGTGTAGACGGCGAATCGCTGTTGTTGCGCCTCGATATGGAAGGCATTGCGGCGTCCAGCGGATCGGCTTGTTCGGCCGGATCCATCGAGCCGTCGCATGTACTGCTTGAAATGGGCGTGCCGTCTGATTTGGCCGTCCGCGCCTTGCGCCTTACGCTGGGCCACGAGAATACGGAAGATGAAATCGAGCGCGTACTCGAAGTGTTGCCCCGCATCGTGAGTCAGCTGCGTGAAATTGCCGAAGCCGGGGTCGCGAGAAGGAGGGAGACAAATGAATAAGAAAGAACGGGTGATCGTCGCAATGAGCGGCGGAGTGGACAGCTCGGTGGCTGCCGCATTGCTGGTCGAAGCCGGCTACGAATGCATTGGCATCACCATGCAGCTGTGGTCGGACGATTTGCCGAAAGGGAAGAACAACGAAAGCGGCTGCTGCTCACTGTCGGCCGTCGAGGACGCCCGCCGCGTCGCGAATAAGCTGGGCATCCCGTATTACGTCCTGAACTTCTCCCACGCGTTTGCGGAAGAAGTCATTGAGCAATTTACCGCGGACTATATGCGTGGCCTGACCCCAAATCCATGCATCGTCTGCAACGAACGCGTGAAGTTTGGCACGCTGCTGCGCAAGGCGTACGAATTGGACGCGCGCTATGTCGCTACGGGGCATTACGCCCGTGTCGGCTACGATGAAAAGTACGGCCGTTATGTCGTGCGGCGCGGCGTCGACCGCAAGAAGGATCAAAGCTACACCATGCACGGTCTCACGCAAGAACAGCTGTCCCACATGCTTACGCCGGTCGGCGAGTACAACAAGGAGCAAATCCGCGAGATGGCTCGAGGCCTCGATCTGATCACAGCCACGAAGCCGGACAGCCAGGAAATATGTTTCGTTCCGGACGGCGATTATAAAGCCTTTATGCGTGAGGTCGCTCCCGAAAGCGTCAAAGAAGGGTTGATTGTCAACACGAAGGGCGAAGTGCTCGGCACGCACCAAGGGATCGCATATTACACGATCGGTCAGCGTCGGGGTTTGGGAATCGCCGCCGATCAACCGCTTTACGTCGTAGATCTCGATGCCGAAACCAACCGGGTCATCGTCGGAACGGCTGACGAAGTTTTCGGTGACGCGCTGATCGCCGACGGCGTCAACTGGGTAGCCTGGGAGGGGCTCGATGAACCGCGGGAAGTCGAGTGCCAGATTCGTTATCACGCCCCTTCGAGCCCGGCCACGGTCATTCCCATGCCGGATGGCCGTGTCGAGGTGCGCTTCCACACGCCGCAGCGGGCCATCACGCCGGGACAGCGTGTCGTTTGGTATGAAGGCGATGTCGTACTCGGGGGCGGAACCATTGTCGAAACGCGCCGTATAGCTCCCGAAGCGAGCGAAGAACCGCTCAAGGTGCATTGAATTCATTGCCCCTCGAGCCAAGATCAGTCTGACGATTTCACTCAATCACCCCCGTGCCAAGGGCAAGCTAATGGTGCGGGGGTGATGTGTGTGTGCGCCGTGCGAAGGTATTGATCGGCCTGCCTGTTGTCGCCAGCGATCGAGCACGCGTGGTGGGAGAAGTGAAAGATTTGTGCATCGACCCGGCGCACAGGCAAGTGCGGGCATTGGTGGTCGTCGACGGGGCTGTCTGGCGGCGAACCCGTTTTTTGCCTTGGGAGCAAATTCAACGCATCAGCGCGGATGCGGTTTATATTCCCTCTCAAACCGTGCTTGCGGCTTCGGACGCGTCGGTGGCGGGCTGTTGGCACCTGATGGCTTCTGAGGGGGGCGTGTACGGACGATCCATCATCGACATCGCCGGTGAGCGGCTCGGGAGGCTCGGTGATCTTTTGATCGATATGAGCACGGGTGAGATCGCGGGCTACGAATTGTCTGACGGCATGTTCCAAGACATGTTGACGGGTCGGCAGCGGCTGCTGGCGGAATCGCGCTTGAGCCACGACGGGGAATCTCTGGTGATCGAAGCCTGCCGCTTGCCCGATGAAGAGTCCTAAGGTGGCATGGGGAGAATTGCGTGACGAGCAGGGGCTGTCCCCCGACGTGATGGCGGGGACAGCCCTTTTTTGCGCAAAACATGAAGGAGTTGCCATTTTGAAACCCAAGTCGATGAGGCAAAAATAAGCGTGGAGTGGTGAAGCGGTTTATGTAGGGGAGGAAACGAAATTGTTGCGGATGATGCGAGGGCGACTTTTCTGGGCGATCCTTGGGGTGATTGCCGGAGCATACTACATTCGTGCTTCGTCGGCCGGCAATCGGCGGACGTCCGGCCCGCTGATTTTCTTGAATCGACAAGGACAACGGGCACGGGGCGGGCGCAATGGCGCAAGTCCGTTGGAAGTGGCGGCTCAGGCGGGGCGGGCCGCTTGGGAGAGTGCACGCAAAGTCGTCATGCGTTAAAGAACGCTCGGACCGTTCGATTCCACGGCGCAATCGTCGAGGCAGGGAGGTTGGAATGAATGAGTCATCGCCTGCGGCTCGTGTTCTTGGTGGCCGTTGCCGCTGGCGCCTCCCTTTTTCTATGGCGTGTGCGGTCGCTTTTGGTACCGTTCGTCCTGGCGGCTGTGCTTGCTTATTTGCTCAACCCGTTGGTCCGTTTGTTGGAACGCAGGGATCTATCGCGGTCCGCGGCGATTTTGCTCTTGTACGCGGCCGGCGGTGTGCTTGTCACGCTAGGCGTTTTGGCATTGATGCCGGTGCTGCTGGCCGAGCTCGATGCGATCGTGCAGTCGCTGCCCGAGCAGCGGGAGCGGCTTGAGTCGTTCACCCTGGACATGGTGAATGATTTGCGCCGCCTCCCGTTTCCTGATTTTGTAAATCGTTTGGTCGAAACCGCCGTAGTGCGCGTGGAACAGCAATTGGGTCAAGTGGCGAATACCGTACTCGAGCGCCTGCCGGGAGCCTTCACCGCCTTATTCTATGTCGTTCTTTCCCCCGTTTTGGCTTATTTTATCTTGCGTGATTGGCACAGCATTCAGCGCCGCATTGTCGAGTGGTTTCCATCCGCCTGGCAGGAAGACATCCTTCATCTCGCCAAACAAATTAACGGCGTGCTCGCCGGCTTCATCCGGGGTCAGTTGTTGATTTCGCTCATCATCGGTTTGGTTATTGCTGCCGGCCTCAGCCTGCTCGGCGTTCGCTATGCTTTGATCGTCGGGCTCATCGCGGGTGCGTTTGACGTCATCCCGTATTTTGGACCGATTGTCGGCGCGATACCCGCGATCGTACTGGCCTTGTTGACCTCTCCGGCGACCGCGTTTTGGGCGGTCGTTTTGCTCGTCGCCGTCAATCAGCTCGAAGGCGTACTGCTGGCGCCCAAAGTGGTCGGAGAGTATGTCGGGCTGCATCCTGTCACCGTGATTTTTGCCGTGTTGGCAGGAGCGGAATTGCTTGGTATCTTAGGGATGTTGCTGGCGGTGCCGGCTGCCGCCATCATTAAAGTCTTTGCTCAGTTCACAGCTGATCGAATGTCAAGCACACCTGTCAGATAGGCGGCGAATTTTTGAGCGAAATGTACATCTCCTCATACTCTGTATGGGGTTCTCGCAGGATTTGCATTACGAGGCATGGAATTTGTAATATGGAAAGGATTGTTTTGAACTGGAGGCGACCGGTGTGAGACGGCTTACGGCCGATGAACTTAGGGAAAAGTTCCTATCGTTTTTTGAGGAGAAAGGTCACAAAAGATTGCCGGGGGCATCGCTTGTGCCGCACGGAGATCCCACGCTGCTGCTGACTGCGGCCGGGATGGTTCCGTTTAAACCCTATTTTCTCGGCAAAGAGGAGCCGATACACCGGCGAATCACGACTTGCCAACGGTGTTTGCGCACCCCGGACATCGAACATGTGGGGAAGACCGACCGTCACGCCACATTTTTTGAGATGCTCGGGAACTTCTCTTTTGGTGACTATTTTAAGAAAGAGGCCATCGAGAGATCGGAAGAGCACACGTCTGAACTCCAGTCACACAAGCTAATCTCG
>CALKAQ010000119.1 GCA_937983075.1 uncultured bacterium
GATCGCGACGTCCAAAAATTTTGCTTAAATTTTTGACGACGATTTTACCCATATGTCATATTCATTCCCTTGGGATCAGCTAGCTTCACGAATCTCCATCCGAATTGGAAAACCCGAAGAATTCCCCCTTGACAAAACACACCAAACAGAGTCGAACGGGTCTAAGTTTAACATGGGGGGTCACCGAGCGTCAAAAAGGCTCTGAAGGCCTCTCACGCGCTGAGTAGGGCTGAGAGGCCATTACGCTGCTCTTCCTGTGACATTCTCCAAATCCGTCCACTTCTGGGCTTTTTTTGCCCGTGCCTAACCACTCATTGGATTTTCCGACATCGCATAAACTTCTATCCATGATCCCCTACTTCATTTAAAGAGGCGATTGCCATGCTGAGCAAAAACATCAACGGCCTCGCCGTCGTACACATCGACGCCGGGCAGCGGCTAGGAACCGTCCGGGGCATTTTGCTCGATCCGGCAAAACGGCGCGCCACCGCTCTGCTCGTCGCCTTGACGCAAGGGTGGATGCGCAAAGGCTTGTTGCCCATCGAGCACGTATACGCCATCGGTGATCAAGCCGTCACCGTGGAAGATGAAGCGCACATTGTCACGCCTGACGAAGAAAGCTCGCTTTGGGCGAGTTGGAAAGAACGCGTGGATTTACACGGCATGCCGATTCTAACCGAAAGAGGAGAAGGCGTTGGGATCGTCGACGCGTACGACTTTGATCTAAACGGTCGCATTACTGAAATTGCCATTCGCCAAGGGGTTTGGAAGAGGTTTAAAGGGCAGGCGTTGACATTGCCCGGTTCGGCTATTCGCTCTTTCGGGCGGGATGCGGTGATTGTGAGGGCGGAGTTCGCCGCGGACGTGCAGGCGAAGCAGGCTGCCGCCAAGCCGAGCCGTGCGGACGACGAACTAGAGGAAAAAACCGAAGATATAACAGAGGGCGCGGCGGCGGACAGTGCTGCCAACCCTGAAGGCGATGCTTCACTGCCCGTCCGCCTTTGGCAGCGCGTCCGGCAGCTGGGCGCTTCCAAAGCGGAAGTGAAGCAGCCGGCTGCTGATTCACTTGAAGCGGCCGAAAATGAACATCAAAGCGAATCAAATCATGATGAGCCGCTGCGTCCGCAGGAAGGCGAAAAACAACAAGGCGGTTTGCCTATCGCATGATCGCCGCCATAATGGCTTTTTGTGCATGAAGCCGATTCTCCGCTTGGTCAAAGACAACCGAATGCGGGCCTTCAAAAGCTTCGGCGGTAATTTCTTCGCCGCGGTGAGCCGGCATGCAATGCATGACGAGCACATCCGGCTTGGCCTGCCGGATCAATGCATCGTCGATGCAAAATCCGACGAACGCTTGGCGCCGTTTCTGCTCTTCACTTTCCTGCCCCATGCTCACCCAAACGTCCGTGTACAATATGTCTGCGTCGACCGCCGCTTCCATCGGGTTGTGAGCGAGCTCGACGCTGCCGCCGGTTTCGGCCGCACACGCCTGCGCGCTCGCGACGATTTCC
The DNA here is from genome assembly GCA_937983075.1 of uncultured bacterium. Classification (GTDB taxonomy): domain Bacteria; phylum Bacillota; class Limnochordia; order DTU080; family JAAYLA01; genus CALKAQ01. The sequence goes on from CALKAQ010000119.1 coordinate 1,512, forward strand.
GGCTTGGGGCCAAATCCTTCCGGCGTGCATACGCATACGTGCATACCGAATTTTGCCCCGCCTACCATCAGCGAGTGCGCCATGTTGTTTCCGTCGCCTACGTAGACGAGACGCAGTCCTTTCAACTCGCCCCGATGCTCTCGTATCGTCAGCAGATCGGCCATCACCTGACACGGATGGAGCAGATCGGTCAACCCGTTGATGATTGGAATCGTCGCGTGCTTCGCCAGATCTTCAAGCTCTTGCTGATCATAAGTGCGAACGAGAATGCCGTCGACGTAGCGGCTCAACACCCGCGCGGTGTCCTCAATGGTTTCGCCCCGCCCCATTTGCAATTCGTCCGGTGGCAAGTGGATCGCGAAGCCGCCCAATTGCTGTATCCCGACTTCAAACGAGATGCGCGTGCGAGTCGACGCCTTCCGAAACAGCAGCGCCAAACTTTTGCCGGCCAGCAGTGGATGCGGGATGCCGCGCCGCCTTTCGTCTTTCAGCGTTGCCGCCAATTCCAGCAGCGCCTGCAATTCCTCTGACGTATAATCCAGCAAGGCCAGAAAATCGCGCCCTTGCAGCTGGGATAAAATCGCGTGGTTTTCGATGTATGTACGATCCAAACCGTGAGATTTCCCTTCTAAAATGGATTTTGAAATACTGAGTCGATTATACCATAGAATCCCTCAGTCACGTCGGCCCAGCTGTCGATGGTCTCGCACCCAGCCGCGGATGATTCCCTCGAGCACGTGGTGCCCCGTACCGTCCAGGGACGAAAAAGGGAACACGGCGATGTTTAGGGCCTCTTCCATCTCCTTTTTCCTGCGATCGCGTTGGCTTTGCTTCAACTTGTCCCACTTCGTCGCCAAAGCGATCGTCGGCAGAGCATGGGCGAGCAAATAGGCTCTCATTTGCATATCCAGTGACGTCGGCGCGTGCCGGGCATCCAAGACGTGAATGACCCCGATGAGGTTGTTGCGCTCTTCGAGGTAGCTTTCGACCATAGGAGCAAAACTGCTTTTCACCCGTCCCGGCACCGCGGCGTATCCGTATCCCGGCAAGTCGACGAGCCAAACCCCTTCGTCCGTACGATAAAAATTCAAGGTTTGCGTCCGTCCGGGCGTCTTGCTCACTTTGGCGACATTGCGTTTGCCTGCAAGCGCATTGATCAACGATGATTTGCCGACATTCGAGCGCCCCACCAACGCAATTTCCGGCTCGTGGTGTTGAGGATATTGATTGGCTCGCACCGCGCTTTTTACGAACTGGACGCCATCCATGGTGGATCCTCCTCCATAAAGAAACGGAGGTACAGGCACCGATGGCACCTGCGCCTCCATCGGCACCTGTACGAACATGCTCGCGTTTGCTGTTCACCATGCGTTTCCGCTGCTTATTGTGTGTTCTCCTCCATCCAAGGAGTAGGCGCGTCGCCTCTCGGAGGCAAGAACGGCTTGACATCCGGCTCTTCCAGCGTGGCCGCCGCTTCTCCGACTACGGCACTGACCGACTCATTCAGGCGAGGCCCCAACACGCGCAGGAGAACTTCATCCATGTTCTCAAGCAGCACACAGTTGATTTCCTGCCGTACCTGCGGCGGGATTTCCGCAAGATCCTGTTCGTTCCCGACGGGCAGCAGAACCGTTTTGATACCGGCCCGGTGCGCAGCCAACACCTTTTCTTTGACGCCGCCGATGGGCAGCAGTGTACCTCGCAGCGTAATTTCTCCGGTCATCGCCACTTCCGGATCGACGGTCCGTCCCGTCAGAGCCGAAGCCACGGCAACGGCAATGGCAATGCCCGCAGACGGCCCGTCCTTCGGCACCGCTCCTTCGGGCACGTGGATGTGTATATCACACGTCTCGTGGAACTTTTCATCCAGACGAAGCTCCGCATACCGCGAGCGAATATAGCTGACCGCAGCCTGAGCTGATTCACGCATGACTTCGCCGAGCTTCCCCGTGAGCAGCAAATTGCCCTTCCCCCGCAGCACAACCGCCTCGATGGGCAGGATATCGCCGCCCACGCTCGTGTAGGCGAGGCCGGTTGCGACGCCGACACGCGGCTCCTTTTCCGCCTTATTGTAGCGGCGGCGAGGCTGGCCCAGATATTTTTCGAGATGGTTTGCCCGCACCCGCATCGAGGCGTTCGGATTACGCACCGCCTCCATGGCCGCCTTGCGACACAACGCGGCCAGCTGACGCTCCAAGTTGCGCACCCCGGCTTCACGCGTGTAGCTCCGGATGATCTCCCGGATCGCATTGTCGGACACGTTCAGCTGTTCCGGGCGCAAGCCGTGCTGCTCCAGCTGCTTCGGCAGCAGGTGGCGTCGAGCGATCGCCAGTTTCTCTTCTTCCGTGTAGCTCGAAAGCTCAATGATTTCCATGCGATCAGCCAAAGGACGCGGTATCGCGGACAAAACGTTCGCCGTCGTCACGAAGAACACGTCGGACAAATCGAACGGCACTTCGAGATAATGGTCGCCGAAGTTGTGGTTCTGCTCCGGGTCGAGCACCTCCAACAAAGCGGCGCTCGGATCGCCACGAAAGTCCATGGTCATCTTGTCGATTTCGTCGAGCAGAATGACCGGATTGCGGGTGCCTGCCTCGCGCATCGCCTGAATGATGCGTCCCGGCATTGCTCCGACGTACGTTCGACGGTGGCCCCGAATCTCGGCTTCGTCCCTCACTCCGCCCAAAGAAAAGCGGACGAATTTACGCCCCAAAGCTTGTGCCACCGATTTCGCCAACGAAGTCTTGCCGACACCCGGCGGACCGACGAGGCACAAGATGGGACCATTCATCTTGTTGACGAGTTTGCGTACCGCCAAAAACTCGAGAATACGCTCCTTGACTTTCTCCAACCCGTAATGGTCCGCGTCGAGAATTTCCCTGGCCTTGTCGATGTCGATGCGGTCTTTGGTGGTCTTGCTCCACGGCAGCGAGAGCATCCAATCGATGTAGTTCCGTACGACCACCGACTCAGCAGCCATCGACGGCATTTTTTCGAGGCGCGCAATTTCACGCTCGACCTTCTCCCGCGCCTGTTCCGGCAATTTCGCCTGCTTCAAGCGCCGCCGGAACTCTTCGATCTCCTGCGAACGTTCGTCGTCTTCGCCGAGCTCGTTTTGAATCGCCTTCATCTGCTCACGCAAATAATATTCCTTCTGGCTCTTTTCCATTTGCTGGCGAACGCGCATGTGAATTTTTCTTTGCATCTCGAGGATTTCGCTTTCGCGCATGAGCAGCGTGCAAATATGCTCCAGCCGTTCGGCCGGCTTGACTATTTCGAGGAGGTTTTGTTTCTCGGCGACGTCGACCGGAAGATTGGCAGCCAGCGCGTCAGCCAATTCATTCGCGTCATCGATGCTGCTCAAATGGACGAGCACCTCGGTCGGCAGACGCCGGCTTGTGCGATTGTATTGTTCGAATTGACGCAGCGCAGCTTGCCTGAGCACATCGTCAACGACTGCGTCCGCAGGATCGAGCTCAAGCGTAGTGACCTCTACTTGATAAAACGGGTCGACGGACAGGAATTTGTCGATCCGAACACGCTCGAGCCCCTCGATGAGCACCTTCAGCTGGTTTTCACTGACCTTGATGACCTGTTTGATTTCGGCGAGAATCTCCACCGTGTAAATGTCATCAGGAGAAGGCGTGTCCATGCGGGCATCCTTTTGGGCAGCGAGAACGATCCGCTGGTCCTGGGCATTCGCCCGCTCGATCGCCAACAGCGAACGAGGTCTTCCCACTTCAAGGGGTGTGACGATTTTCGGGAACAAAATCAACCCGCGAAGCGGAAGAAGCGGAATACCCTTCGGTTCCTGGGGGACCGTTGAACTTTCAAGCACCAACCACATTCACCACCAGTCCATAACACCCTTACCCGCAAGACATTCGATTTCGAAAACAAGGACGGCACACTGCAGCGCCGTCCTCGCGGTTTTCGGGCTTCTTCATTGCTATTCTGGTGGTTGATTTGCGATTCCTTCTGGGAATGAGTGTAACGAATCGACGCGACGGCCACACATCACGCTACACCGTCGCCGTAAGGCCCCCCGGCGTGCCGTGAACCGGCCGCCGCACCGTATTTTCGACGAATTCGGCCCCTCCCGTCACGGTGCAAAGTTTGATGGCCTCCTCTACACGCGAGACAGGAATGACCTGGAACCCCGTGTCGTCCATTTGCTCGAAAATCTTCTGCCAGTTGTCCTGCGGAATGATCGCCGTTTTGACACCGGCCAAACGCGCCGCCTCGATTTTCGCCACGACGCCTCCGACGGGTTTGACGGCGCCTCGGATGGATATCTCGCCGGTCATCGCGACGGTGTTTTTGATCGGTATGCCCGTAATGGCGGAATAAATGGCCATGACCATCGTCAACCCGGCGGAAGGCCCGTCCACCGGAATACCGCCTGGGAAATTGACGTGAATGTCGTAGTCCCGGGGCTGAACCCCCAAATTCCGACGCAGCACGGTGAGCACATTGTCCACGGAGCTCCGCGCCATGCTCCGCCGGCGCATGGTGATGCCGGGTCCTCCCATTTCCTCTTCTTCCATCACGCCGGTGATGGTGAGCTTTCCAGTGCCCGGCTCAGTCGGAATGGCCGTTGCTTCGACTTCAATGAGCGCCCCCATGTTCGGACCGTAAATCGCAAGCCCATTGACAAGGCCCACCTGCGGTTCGTCGGGAATTTTGTACTCCGGGCGCGGATTGTACTGTCCCGAATTGATGACCCATTCGATGTCAGCTTGAGTGATTTCACTTCGCTGATCGGCCAGTGCCAATCCGGCGGCGATCTGAATGATATTGACTGCTTCCCGGCCGTTGTTGGCATACCGCTGCAATACTTCCGTCGCACCGTCTTCCAAGGAGAAATCGATCTTTTCCGCCGCATTGCGTGCAATGCGCGCGATTTCTTCCGGGCGCAGGGGGCGAAAGAAGATTTCGACGCAGCGTGAGCGTATCGCCATGGGAATTTCGTGCGGCATCCGCGTGGTCGCTCCGACAAGCCTGAAGTCGGCCGGCAAACCGTTCTGGAAAATTTCGTGAATGTGCGCGGGAATGTTCGTATCCTCTGAACTGTAATACGAGCTCTCCAGGTAAACCCGGCGATCCTCAAGCACTTTGAGCAGCTTGTTCATCTGTACCGGGTGGAGTTCACCGATTTCGTCGATGAACAGCATGCCCCCGTGCGCTTTTGTCACGGCCCCGGGCTTCGGCTGCGGGATGCCGGCCATCCCCATGGCCCCGGCTCCTTGGTAAATCGGGTCGTGCACTGAGCCGAGGAGCGGGTCGGCGATGCCCCGATCGTCAAAGCGAGCCGTCGTTGCATCGATTTCGACGAATTTCGCGTCCGGCCCGAACGGCGACAGTGGATTGGCTTTGGCTTCCTCCAGCACCAAGCGCGCAGCCGCCGTCTTCCCCACGCCGGGTGGTCCGTAAATGATCACATGCTGCGGATTCGGGCCGCAAATGGCCGCACGCAGAGCCTTGAGTCCTTCTTCTTGGCCGACAATTTCCTCAAAAGTACTCGGCCTTGTCCGCTCTGACAACGGTTCAGTCAATGAAATTCGATTGAGGCGCATCAATTTTTCCATTTCCTTACGGGATTCTTTGTCGATCGCCGCACGGTTGGTGTGCTGCTGCCGCAGCAGATTCCAAAAATATAAACCGATCACGATACCGAAAAAGACGTTTACCATGAAGAGAACGTAAGACAATTCCATGTCGGTTCTCCCTCCCGTCCAGCCGGTCTGGCCGTTAGCTTCCACGGATCCGTTCGGATTGCCAACAATAGTATGTCCGTTAGGGAGACCGGAAAATCAAAAAGGACCCATGGGAAACCCCTGGGTCCTTTCATGTAGGCGTCACGGTCGACGCCCGCTCAAGCCGTTTCTTCTTTTTTCTCTTTCCCGTTGTTTCCGACACGAAGGAGGAGCGGCGATTCCTCACCGGTAACAACGGCACGGGTGATCGTGCACCGTTTGACGTTTTCTTCCGACGGGATCTCATACATGACATCGAGCATGAGATCCTCGAGAATCGCTCGCAGACCTCTGGCCCCCGTTTTTTGGGCCATCGCTTTTCGGGCGATCTCCGCCAGTGCGTCGGGCTGGAATTCCAGCTCAACCCCATCGAGCTCGAAAAACTTGACGAACTGCTTGATCAAGGCATTCTTCGGCTCGGTGAGAATGCGGACCAAAGCATCTTCATCGAGCGGGTCGAGTGAAACGATGATCGGCAGACGACCGACAAACTCCGGAATGAGCCCGTACTTGAGCAGGTCTTCGGGCAGCACTTCCCGATACAAATCGCCAATGTTCTTCCGCTCCCGCGGCTTGATGTCGGCCCCAAATCCCATGGTTCGCTTGCCGGTGCGCTGTTCGATGATGCGTTCCAGGCCGTCGAAAGCGCCCCCGCAAATAAACAAAATGTTGGTTGTATCAATCTGGATGAACTCTTGATGCGGGTGCTTCCGACCGCCTTGCGGCGGGACGCTCGCCGTCGTGCCTTCCAAAATTTTCAGCAGAGCCTGCTGTACACCTTCACCTGAGACGTCACGGGTGATGGAAGGATTCTCGCTCTTACGCGCCACCTTGTCAATCTCATCGATATAAATGATGCCCTTTTCAGCGCGCTCGACGTCGTAGTCGGCCGCTTGGATGAGCTTGAGAAGAATGTTCTCGACGTCTTCGCCGACATAACCCGCTTCGGTCAATGACGTGGCATCGGCAATGGCGAAAGGAACGTTGAGAATTTTGGCAAGCGTTTGCGCGAGCAGCGTTTTTCCGGATCCCGTCGGCCCGAGCATCAAGATATTGCTTTTCTGCAGTTCGACGTCGTCCGAATGGCCACTGGCATGAATGCGCTTGTAGTGGTTGTACACCGCAACCGCGAGTGCTTTCTTCGCTCGATCCTGGCCGATGACGTACTGGTCGAGAATTTCCTTGATTTCCTTCGGGCGGGGAATGTTTTTCAGCTCGATGTCAACATCTTCGTTGAGCTCTTCTTCGATGATTTCGTTGCACAGCTCGATGCACTCATCGCAGATGTATACACCGGGGCCGGCAATGAGCTTTTTGACTTGCTCCTGCACCTTGCCGCAAAAGGAGCACTTCAGCTGACCTTTTTCATCGCCGAACTTAAACATCCGGTTCATCACCTCATCCGGGGTCGGTCTGCATCAGGTCTGTTCTTGCTGTTTGCGTGCGGAATGGCTCAAGACGTGATCGATGACGCCATAGCCTTTGGCCTCTTCAGCAGACATATAGTAGTTACGGTCAGTATCTTGCTCGACTTTCTCCAGCGGTTGCCCGGTGTGTTTAGCCAAAATTTCATTTCCGATGGCCTTCAACCGTAAAATCTCTCGGGTTTCGATCTCAATGTCCGTTGCTTGGCCTCGTGCACCACCCATAGGTTGGTGAATCATGATCCGAGAGTGGGGCAGCGCAAATCGCTTCCCCGGGGCACCGCCGGCGAGCAAGAGCGCTCCCATGCTGGCAGCCAAACCAACGCAATATGTCGCTACATCGCACTTGATATATTGCATGGTATCATAAATTGCCAGCCCGGCATATACGAGGCCGCCCGGACTGTTAATGTACAGCGTGATGTCCTTTTCCGGATCGTCGGCCTCGAGAAAAAGCATTTGGGCGACAACCAGGTTGGCGACGTGATCGTCGATGGGACCACCCAAAAAAATGATCCGTTCTTTCAGGAGGCGGGAGTAAATGTCGTAAGCCCGTTCTCCTCGGTTTGTCTGCTCAATGACCATTGGAATGAGCGTACTCATCGTCACTCGTCTCTTCCTTCCTGTACGATATGCGCCCATCACAACCGGCACGCTCACCCGGCACTCCTATTTTTCCCGTGATGAAGGCGAACTCGGTCGACGTCTGCGGCCGGACTATTCGGAGCCGACATTTGCCCTTACTTCGCTTTCGCCTGCCTCGACATCGGTCTCGTCTTCTGCCGTGCTGTCTTCCGCGTCGTCTGCTTCGTGTGCATCGACGAACTCTTCAGTGACGTGAGCGTGCTCGACAAGAAAATCTACCGTCTTGCGGACGCGTATGGAAGAGGCGATCCGCTCCCGAACTTCTTCCCTTTGCAGGGACTTCTTCATTTCTTCCCTTTCGTTGCCTTCTCGCCCTGCAAGCATTTCCTCAATGCGGGCGTCAATGTCTTCAGGAGTGGCTTCAATGCCTTCCGCCTCAGCAACCGCCTCGATGACAAGCGAAGCTTTCACGCGTTTTTCCGCATCCGGACGCATCTCGTCTTTCAACTGCTCAAGCGTTTGTTCCGTAGCTTCAAGATACATCTCGAGGGTGAGCCCTTGGAACGCCAAACTTTGCCTCATGTCATCGAGCATGCTTTGAATCTCCCGTTCAATCAACACTTCGGGAAGATTCACTTGTGCCTGGGCAGCCACAGCTTCGATCACCTGGTTGCGCAAGGCATCTTCGGCTCGATTGACGGCTTCCTTCTCCAGGTTCTCCCGGATTTGCTCACGTAATTCAGCCAGCGTCTCTTTATCACTGACATCTTTGGCAAAATCATCGTCGAGCTCAGGGAGCTGCCGAACCTTGATTTCGTTGACGGTCACCTTGAACACGGCATCTTTCCCTGCGAGCTCTTCGTTGTGATAGTTTTCAGGGAAAGTGACTTTGACGTCAATTTCCTCGTTGACTTTGGCCCCGACCAGCTGTTCTTCGAAACCGGGAACCAAGCGGCCGCTGCCGACCTGAAGCTGGTATGCTTTGGCAGCCCCGCCCTGGAAAGGTTGGCCGTCAATATATCCTTCGAAGTCAATGACCACATAGTCACCTTCGGCAACCGTGTCGCGTTCGGCGACGACAAGTTGGGCTTGACCTTCACGCAAATGCTCAAGCATGTGGTCGACGTCGTGATCGTCCACCTTGCGAATTCGCTTCGTTACGGCGACACCGCGGTACTCACCCAACACGACCTCAGGTTTCAGCTGAACGGTAGCTTTAAAGCGAAATGGTTTGCCGCTCTCGAATTCGAGGATATCGATGTCCGGCTGGTCGATGGGCTCGAGGTTGTGAATCTCCAGCGCTTCTTTGTACGCACTCGGAATGAGGTAGTCGATAGCCTCTTCGTAGAGTACCTCTTTTCCGAACCGTGATTCTACCACCGAGCGCGGTGCCTTTCCTTTGCGAAACCCTGGAATGTTGATCTCGCGCACGACCTTGCGGTAAGCGCGATCGAGTGCCTTCTCAACTTGTTCCGAGTCAACTTCGATTTCCAAGGCGACGCAATCGTTCTCCAACTTTTCGACTGAGGTCTTCAAGCAACAAGCTCCTTCCGTAGCAAGAGGGGATCAAAGTAAGCTAGTTGGCGGGATGCCCGCTTGTCTACTGAGGTGAGTCAGGCTAAGCCCGTGAATGGTGCGAGAGGGGGGACTCGAACCCCCACGCCGTAGGCACACGCTCCTAAGGCGTGCGCGTCTGCCTGTTCCGCCACTCTCGCATATGAGGTTGTACCACTGCTGATGGGAGCGGGAATGCTCCGGGAACTACACGACGTTTGAGCCTATATCCTACTCATCATACCGACTGCCTGTGGTGATGTCAAGAAAAAGATGGCGAATAGTACAGAAAGCCCCGCTTTTTCGCCAAAAGCGGGGCTTTCGTATGGGGTGAGTGACCGGAGTCGAACCGGCGGCCTCCAGGGCCACAACCTGGCGCTCTAACCAGCTGAGCTACACCCACCACGACTGAACTTGGTGCGCCTGGGAGGATTCGAACCCCCGGCCAAGAGCTTAGAAGGCTCCTGCTCTATCCAGCTGAGCTACAGGCGCCGGTGGAGCGGGTGAGGGGAATCGAACCCCCACGACTGGCTTGGAAGGCCAGGGCTCTACCATTGAGCTACACCCGCATGCCTCACTGTATTATTATAGCGTAATTTTCCCTATAACGCAACCAGTGAATGCTTGCCCCAGACAAAAGTCGTGTGGTCGGGGCGGTGAGATTCGAACTCACGACCTCCTGTTCCCAAAACAGGCGCGCTGACCAAGCTGCGCCACGCCCCGTAGCCGATGTCAAACATCAGCAGGAGTTAGTGTATCACGGGATTTCTGTGAGGTCAAGTCATTTAGAAACTCAACAGCTGCCCGGAGAGCGCGCCCGCGATGGCTGATCCGATCTTTTTCCTCCGGGGACATGTCAGCAAACGTCCGATCGTATCCAAGCGGCACGAACAGCGGATCATAACCGAAACCGTGACCGCCTTGCGACGGCTCCTCGGCAATGTATCCCTCGCACCGCCCTTCCCCTTCCCATATGATACGGCCTTGCGCCGCCAGAACAATGGTGCAGACAAATGCAGCCGTGCGGCGTTCGTGCGGCACGCCTCGCAGCCGCTCCAAAAGCAGCGCATTATTCTGGGCGTCGCTTGCATCTTCACCAGCATACCGGGCCGACCGCACTCCCGGCTCGCCGCCCAAAGCATCGACCACAAGCCCGCTGTCATCAGCCATCACGATGGTATGGTCGTCTACCGCCGTTTGAATCCCCAGCGCTTTCAGGCGTGCATTCTCCACAAACGTGCTGCCCGTCTCTTCAATGGCCGGAGCGTCCGGCAAATCCGCCAAGGACGTGACTTGCAGCGGCAAACCCGCCAGCAAGCGAGCCAGCTCGTTGACTTTCCCTTGATTGCGCGTCGCGAGGACGATTTTCCGCAAAGGTTATTCACTCCTAGGCTTCAGCGGAATGGGTCCCAACACCTCTTGCTGCTTCTCGATCAGCTGGGCAATTCCTTCTTGAGCCAATTGAAACAGCTCATTCATTTGCTCCATGGTAAAGGGCTCCCCTTCGGCCGTCCCCTGCAGTTCCACGATGCGGCGATCGCCGGTCATTACGACGTTCATGTCCACTTGTGCCTGCGAATCTTCCTCATAGCACAAATCAAGGACAGGAGTGCCGTCCACGATGCCGACGCTCGTGGCGGCAAGCCAATCGGTGAGGGGCAAATGCTCCCAGCCTTCTTGCTCTTTCAATCGGCCCAACGCATCGGCCAACGCAATGAACGCTCCCGTAATGGCCGTCGTACGCGTTCCGCCGTCTGCTTGAATGACGTCGCAATCGATCCAAATGGTCCGCTCGCCAATGGCCGTCAAGTCGACCACCGCGCGCAGGCTGCGGCCGATGAGGCGCTGGATTTCGTGGGTGCGTCCCCCCACCTTGCCGCGGCTGGACTCGCGCGGCTGACGATTGGTGGTCGCTCCCGGCAGCATACCGTATTCGGCCGTGACCCAGCCTGTCCCCTCTCCGCGCATCCAAAGCGGGACTCGATCCTCTATGGTTGCCGTGCAAATAACACGCGTATTCCCCATCACCACGAGCACCGAACCTGCCGGATGCATCAAATAGTTCCGCTCCACATGCATGGGACGCAACTCATTGGGCAGTCGGCCGTCAATTCGCTGCAATCCGACCCCTCCTCCCCCAAACACAGATACGAGCTGTCATTCAACTTTCTGGGCAGGCGGCCGCATCAAGCTCACATGCTTGCCCACCAACCGGCGAAAAGCATCCCCGCGCTCGGCAAAATTGCGAAACATGTCGAAGCTCGCACAACCCGGACTGAGGAGCACAACATCACCGGAAACCGCACAGTGAACGGCTTTCATCACCGCGTCTTCAAGCGAAGCGGCGTGAATGATTTCCGGCGAGGCGGATTGGCCGGCACGAATGCGCTCCACCGCCTCTTGAATCGCCTGAGCCGTTTCCCCGATAAGGATGAGGGTCTTGACATGTTCGTTGACAGCCTCGGCCATGCGATCGAAGGGCAACCCCTTGTCATAGCCGCCGGCGATGAGGATGATCGGCTCGCTGAAAGAGCGAATTCCAGCGACGGCACGGTCGGGTGTCGTTGAAATGGAGTCGTTGTAATACCGAACGCCCCACGCCTCTTCGACCAACTCCAGGCGATGGGGTACCCCCTTGAACTCGCGGATGACGTCGCGCATCACGGATGCCGGGACGCCAACGGGTTCGACAGCAGCCACAGCCGCCAGCACGTTTTCGACATTGTGTTTGCCCAACAACCGGATTTCGTCCAGATGACAAACCACCGTTTGTTGCCACGAATCCGGGCGGGCAATCACTATTTCGCCGTCCCGTATGAACACTCCCGCTTGCAGCGCTTGCGAAGAACTAAAATAGCGCACTTGCCCGACGGTGTATGCGGCAAAATTTCTCACCGTCGGGTCATTCCAGTTGAACACCGCCCAATCGGATTTTTCCTGCCAGCGCACAATTTCGGTTTTGGCCGCGACGTAGGCTTCCATGGAACCGTGTTCTTGCAAATGGTTCGGAGTGATGTTCGTGACGACGGCAATGTGTGGAGAACGCCTGAGTTGATCGAGCTGGAAACTCGACAGCTCAAGCACCACCCAATCCGTCTCCGCAATATCGTCCACCGTTTCGATGAGCGGTCGGCCGATATTGCCGCCAACGTGGACGCGCAAGCCGGCTGCCGCCAGCATTTCCCCGATCAAAGCGGTGGTCGTCGTCTTGCCGCTGGAGCCGGTGACGCCGATGATCGGTGCGGCGCAAAGGTCCATAAAAAGCTGAATTTCACTGCTCAGCACGGCACCGCGCCGCCGCGCTTCAACCAAGACGTCCAAGTTTTTGGGCATGCCCGGCGTCACGAATACTCGATCATACTGATGCAAATCTTGCATTTCGTGGTGCTGCACGCCGAGGCGAAGTTCTACCGGCATTTCCAATAATTCACGGTACGTTTCGCCCAGTCCGGCGGGCGACTGCTGATCGTATGCCGTGATGACGGCGCCCTGTCGAATCAAATAGCGCAGCAGCGCCATGTTGCTCATTCCGAGGCCCAGCACGGCGACGCGTTTGCCGGCCCAATCCATCCAAAATTCACTCCTTGCAGCCCAGTGAATGCCTCCTAGGTTATGAGAACGACAAGCAATATGTTACCAAGGATCATTCGCCGGACAACCACCCATCCGGAGGAATCAAACTTTCATTGGGCGTCAAGGGCCGGGAAACGTCGAGATGACCGGATAGAGTTGCGATGTTTTCACCCTCGATCAAAATCAGCACTTGATTGATATTCGGCAGCTCCAACAAGGTATGAACGATGGAATAAACGGTCAGAATTTCCCCGGTACTCCCTCCCCAATGGTATCGTTGGAGTTCACTCCCAAAATCAGCGATTAACAAATCGCCCTCAATACTGACATCTCGAACTACAGTTTCAGGCGGCAATGTCCGAAAGAGGCCGGATTCTTCGGACGGACCGGCTATGAGCGCTTCGATGATCGCAATCGCCAAGCTTTCGACGCTCGAGTCGACTCCCTCGGCCAATCGTCGAACCTCTGGAATCAAGTACGAAGCGGTGTCATCGGCGAAAAACAAGGTGACTTCCGGTCCTCGAGGCGTGGTTGACACCAGCCACGATTCGTCCGTCCGCAGGTAATCCCAACGCAAAATCACTGCAAGAAGCACGAGCATGGCTGCGACAAACAAATGTCCCTTATAGCGCCCGGGGCGCTGCGACGCCTCTTCCGCCGCTCCCGTTGCATGTTTGGATACGGAGGCCGCATTGTTATCCATCGGCGTTCACTTCTCCTTCGTTGTCTGAAAGATAGTAAAACGTCCCGCTGGACAAGGCATTCTCAATCCTCGCTTGATACTCCTCTATCTTATGGATCACTTCAATTTCACCTTCAATAGTCTTTTCACGTACATAAGAGACTATGCCGTGAAAGATTCCTTGAGCCAGGCGCTCCCGGAAATCGGGATCACTGAGGAGTCGTTCTTCTTCGGGATTGCTCAAAAAGGCCAGTTCAACCAGAATGCTCGGAACGGCGTCATTGCGGATCACCCGAAAGTTTGCTTGTTTGACGCCGCGATCCGCCCTTCCTCCGGCCGCGACGAGTTCCCGCTGCACGGCTCCGGCCAGTCGGATGGCATCCGGATGCACTATGGACGAGTGGATAAACGTTTCGGTTCCCGCCCCGTCCGGATTTCCATCCACAGAGTTTGCGTGAATGCTGACGAACAAATCGACGCCGCGTTCTACGGCCATTTCCTGCCGCAACGCCAAATCCCGGGACAAAACGCTGTTGAGCGCCGTATCCGTGGTCCGAGAATAATACACTTCAGCGTCGCTCGCTTCGAGAAAACGGCCCAGCTTCAGTGCGACGTCTAAATTCACGTCTTTCTCCAGCACACCCAATACGGCACCTACCGCACCGGCAAACGGCCCTCCGTGTCCCGGGTCGATCAACACGCTTGTCCCGCTGAGCGACGGATACTGCGCGACGACGGCGTACCCGATTTCTTCTCCGAGCGGTACGACGAAATAATCGACCTTCCCGTGCAAGTCGAAGACGAAACGAGTGCGGTTGGTATCTTGGCCGATCCGCAGCTGCCAAACGAGTTCGCTCTCCACCTGACGTACTCTTGTATCAGGCACAAGAACGGTTCCGGCAAAGTCGACGACGAGGCGTTCTCTGTGGATGGAATCAGCCATGAGATACATCAGCCTCGGCTCGGGCAGCTTCGTCCCGCGAAAGACGGCGACAAAACCATCATCGAATTCGCCGTACGCCACGTCCTCGATACGATGCGCCGCTTGGAACGAAAGCGTGTCGCCGCTGCGGTCGACGACGAGATCGAGGTAGCGTTCGACGTACAACGTAATGCGGGTGCGATCCCGTGCGTGGCGACTGGCCCATATATACTCTACGGGTCCACCGTCGCCTTGAATGCGTCTTTCGGGGCCGACGAGTGTGGTCTCCGGCAAATCGATGGCAATGCGCTCCGGGTCGGACAAGCGAATCATTTCAACCGCTGCGCCCGCCGGAATGTCAAGATGCAGCGCTCCTCCCGAAGCCGAAAATTCAGCGCGAATTTCCCTTAAAGCATGGTAAATGCGCACGGTGGCCTGACGTTGATCCGGCGACGTGTCAATATGGTAGCCGACGACGTGCTCCAGTTCGGCCACGATGCGGACGGTGTCGGGCGTAAACTGACCGAGGCGTATCGCTCGTACGTTGGCGTCTTTCACGTACATCGGGGCCGCAGCGTTGCCCGTATCCAATCCGTGAAGATCGATGACGAGTTGACTGGGCATTTCCATGAGAAAAGCGTCAATCGTGAAAGGATGCGACGCTGCAATATGAATTTCACGGCTGCCGACGTCATTGCCGCGCCAGGTCACCTCGATTTCATGTACACGAGCCGCCCGAATGATTTCCGGCGGCTGAAACGGGATGTCCCGCGGCAGGCGCAGACTTGCATCGGCAGAACGAATGGACAATGACTGTCTTTGAGGCAAACCTTGCACGTTGGCCGCCAAATTGCCTGCGATGCGCACTTGGGTCGGCAAGCTGGCCAACGGCTCCCGCGTTTGCGCTTGCACCGTTTCGGTTTGCGATGCAGCCTGTCCGGAGGAGTCGACACCGGGTTCAACCACCGGCTCATCAACGGATTCACCCCCCGCTCCCTCTTCCCGCCGATCCGCCAAAAAAAACCGCAAGCCTTGCGTCGTCGCACGAGGAGTCAAGATGAGATAAGGACTCTCCCAGGTCACCAATACCCCCATGATGTCAGCAAGCGTTCCCAGCGGAACCATCATGCCGCCTTCACCCCAGCGCGCGGGGACGATGAGCTCAACCGCATTGCCGTCGACCACCGCGGCCTCCGCACCGGCGCGAAACGTCGCCCACCGCTGACCGACGCGAACCGTCACCTCGTCATCTTCAACCGTCACCGTTCCCCCGACCACCGTGACCAATTCCGCGGGGGCAACAAACGTCGTACCGAAAATTTGCGGCTCATATGGGAGCAGCTGATCGGCGCTGCCGAATGCCAGCTTGGCAAAAGCGCGGACCGTGTTTGCTGATCCGCCAAAAATTGGGTCAACAACAAATAGAGCAAGCATGGTAACCATTATGTAAATTACAACACGCAACCGGCCAAGCATGCAGTTGAGCTCCTCCAAGCATTTCGCACCGGGATTGGTCAATTTTTCCCAGCCTTGTCAGTCCAGAACTCCTTCGAGAAACGGATCTACTTTCCTCCCGAATGTATGGCAAACAGAGTGGTTGCGCCTGGCAGACGCCCATATACTTTTTTGACAACCTTTGCGAGGAGAATGAACCATTCGATGCTCAGCAGCTCATTGATGCGCGCAATGGCCGCACTTGTCATTGGCATGGTGCTGTACACCGGATTCGGATTGGCGATGTGGTGGATGGCGTGGCGCGGTGCCGGCGTACTCACCGCGGAAGGGCGCGCTCCATCTGGTGAAAGCGAATTTCTCCCGTCACCCAAAGGCACGGTTCGCCTCAGTGTCCGCAACGTCTTTGGAGATCCGGTGCCGGGAGCAATCGTCGAGCTGAACGGGCAACGGCTCGTCGCCGGTGAAGGCGGAACGGTGGAGTTTGTGAACGTTCCGGCCCGGTTGCACACTTTGCGCATCGAGGCCGAAGGTTACCATCCGCTACAAATGAGTCTCCGTGTCAACGAAGGGGTCAATGAACCGATCATCAAATACGAAAGCGGCTTATTCCCGACGGACTTCGCCGTCGATTTTCACGTGTTTCACGCCCAAGACCCTGCGGAAGAACAAGATGTGTTCATTCAGATGGGGTGGTCCAACGGCACGCAGGATCCAGTCATGATCCACTGGTTTGACATCGTCGACCAACACGGCAATCGCCTTGCTCCCATTTTGGACAGCCCCGAAGGTTATCGACGCCTTGCATTGATGCATACGGCGCTCAAGCTCGTCGCTTTGCCGTACGCACTCGAATTGCGGCCGCAGCGAAACGTAACCATTGATCTCCCCGTCATTCGTGCCGTACCTGACCAATTGGGCGCCGTGCGGCTGCGCATCCTGTACGGCACGGCGGAACAGCATGCGGCGAACCGTTACCACGAGTTGGAGTTTGCCGCCTATCCCGAGATGGAACCCGATTTCAATCCGCATCGCCCATAATTGGGCAATAAAAAAACGGGCGATTTTATGCCCGAAAAAAAAAAGCAGCGCCTGGCTGCATCGGTCACTGCTGGTGGAGGCGCAGGGGAGTCGCACCCCTGGTCCGAAAAGGAGCTCACACAGGTTTCTACGGGCGTAGCCTGTATTTTGCTTTAACGGTGGTTGCTCCTACAGGCAGGATCAAGTCACCGCGAGCCTGGTTTCAGCTTCACCCCACGCCCCCAGGCGTGACGTCGGGCTAGCCTGCTGTTTTATAACACCCGATCGCTTTAGCAGGCGTGGGCGATCCGAGTGTGCGGCGATATGATTAAGCAGCCGCAGGAATTACGTTATCGTTGGCACTTATTGTTTGGTCCACTGTTTAACGAGAAGTGGGATCTCGACCCGCTTATCCCATGTCAGCACTCTTTCCGTCGAGCCTGCTCGCCCCCACGGAACGTAGAGCTGATATGATCACTTACAGTATAACACGAACAGAGCAAAGCTTCAATGGACGCCCAGGCGCAATCAACGCACGCCGAGCTGCTCTTTGACGGCGCGTGCGGCTTCTCTTTGCGCGCTGCGGTCAGCGATGTCACGGCGCTTATCCCATTTCTTTTTCCCTTTGGCGAGGGCAAGCTCCACCTTCGCTATGCCGCGGCTGTTGAAATACACGCGCAGCGGGATGAGCGTGTAACGTTCCTGATGCACCTGGCCGATCAAACGCCGAATTTCTTTGCGGTGCAAGAGCAGCTTGCGCGGCCGCGTCGGCTCGTGATTCCAGCGGTTTCCGAATTCATACGGGCTGATGTGCATGTTGTAGAGCCACACTTCGCCATCTTTTATGCGAGCGAAGCTGTCGCGAATGTTGGCTGCGGCGGAACGCAGGGACTTCACTTCAGTGCCCGTGAGCACAATGCCCGCTTCGAAGGTCTCATGAATATGGTAGTCGTGGCGTGCTTTGCGGTTGGTCGCTACCAGGCGATTTTGGTCCTGACTCACTCGGTTTCACCTCCTCCGACCGGCGTTTCCATGGACAAACTGGAAAGAGACCCCGGTTGTATAACCGGGGTCCAATCATTTCATAGCCAGTTTCAAATATATCGCTTAGCGCATTGCAATAATGATCGACAAGAGAAAGAAGACCGTCGCAATGATAGCCGTAAGCCGCTGCAGCGATCTATCGAAGCCTCTTGTTTGATCGAAGAACATTTGGGCTCCGCCACCGATGGATCCCAAACCTTCTCCTTTGCTCTTCTGGAGCAAAACCACAACGATGAGAGCAATGGCTACGATAAATTGCAGAATGTACAACAGCGTGTCCAAGGCGCAATCGCACCCCCTTTGCGGGTAAAGCGAACGCCACTATTGTACCATAGCTGCCGTGCATTGACAATGAATATTCGGCCAAGCACGGCGTATGATTACGCCAAGTTGTAGAAGGCGGCCCGACCGAGATATTGCGCCGTTTCACCGAGTTGCTCCTCAATGCGCAGCAACTGGTTGTACTTGGCGACGCGGTCGGAACGGGAAGGAGCGCCCGTCTTGATTTGGCCGGCGTTCAATGCGACGGCGATGTCGGCGATCGTCGTATCCTCGGTTTCACCGGAGCGATGCGAGATCACCGCGGTGTAGCCGGCACGTGCCGCCATCTGAACCGCATCCAAAGTTTCGGTCAACGTACCGATTTGGTTCACCTTGACCAAAATCGAGTTGGCAACCTTTTCCGCAATGCCGCGGCTCAAGCGCTTGGTATTCGTGACGAACAGATCGTCACCGACGAGCTGCACACGCGAGCCGAGCTTGCGCGTGATTTCGGCCCAGCCTTCCCATTCCTCTTCGCTGAGCGGATCTTCAATCGAGATGATCGGATAGGCTGAGATCAGCTCTTCATAAAACGCGATCATCTCTTCGGTGGTGCGGGTGACCCCTTCACCGTCGAAATGGTACTTGCCGTCCTTGAACATCTCAGTTGAAGCGACGTCAAGCGCCAAAGCGATATCCTCGCCTGGCTTCAAACCAGCCCTTTCGATGGCCTGCATGATGACGTCCAATGCTTCGCGGTTGGAGCTCAGATTGGGGGCGAAACCGCCTTCGTCACCTACCGCGGTCGCAAGGCCTTTTTCTTGCAGCACAGCTTTCAAGCTGTGAAACACTTGCGTGCCCATTTGAAGCGCCTGAGCAAAGGTGCTCGCTCCGACGGGCATGATCATGAACTCCTGAATGTCGACATTGTTGTCAGCGTGCTGCCCGCCGTTCAAAATGTTCATCATGGGCACCGGAAGCACTTTGGCGTTGATGCCCCCGATGTACTGGTACAACTCGAGTCCCGAGGACATGGCCGCTGCCTTTGCGGTCGCGAGCGACACGCCCAAGATGGCGTTGGCGCCCAACCGCGATTTGTTCTCCGTACCGTCGAGTTCGATCATCGCCTGATCGACCGCGACCTGGTCGCGGGCGTCAAAACCTACCAGTTCCGGGCCGATGACCTCGTTGACATTTTCAACCGCCTTCAAAACACCTTTGCCGAGATAGCGTTCAGCATCGCCGTCACGCAGTTCCACAGCTTCAAATGCACCCGTTGAAGCGCCCGACGGGACTGCTGCTCTGCCGTAGGAGCCGTCGGCCAATACGACTTCGACCTCAACGGTGGGGTTCCCGCGGGAATCCAAAATTTCCCGCCCGTGTACGTATTCGATCGTCGTCATTCACATACACTCCTTTTTGCTTCCAATGCTCCATTCACTTCACTAAAAGGCTTTTGCCGTCCATCTCGGCAGGCTTCGGAATGCCGAGAAGCTCAAGGACCGTCGGAGCCAAATCGGCCAAGCGCCCGTCTCGCAAGCTCGTCGCCTTGGGCTCGTTCGACACGTAAATGACCGGCACGGGATAGGTGGTATGGAACGTGTGCGGACCACCCGTTTCATAGTCGATCATCTGATCGGCATTTCCGTGGTCCGCCGTGACGACGGCTTCGCCGCCGTGCTTGAGCACGGCGTCGACCACCTTTCCGACGCAGGCATCGACGGCTTCAACGGCTTTGACTGCAGCGTCGAAGTCGCCCGTATGTCCTACCATGTCGCCGTTTGCGAAGTTAATAATGTAAACGTCGTAAGCGGACGATTCAATGGCCTTGACCACCGTGTCGGCAATTTCATATGCGCTCATTTCGGGCTTCAAGTCATATGTAGCGACCTTGGGCGACGGAATCAGCTCTTGGTCTTCGCCTTCAAAGGGCCGCTCTCGACCGCCGTTGAAGAAGAACGTGACGTGAGCGTACTTCTCGGTTTCGGCGATTCGCAGCTGAGTGAGACCGTGCACGCTCAACACTTCGCCCAACGTATTGCGCAGTTCGAGCGGTGCGTAGCCATACGGCAGGTTGTACGTTTCGTCATACCGTGTAAGCGTGGTGAAATGCACCTTGGGTCGGTTGGGAGGCAGCTCGAAGCCGTCGAAACCTTCCTCCGTGAAGGCGCGTGTGAGCTGGCGAGCCCGATCGGCCCGGAAATTGAAAAATACAATGTAATCGCCGTCTTGCACCGTTGTAATCGGCTTCCCGTCGCCATCGCGGACGACCGTCGGCTGAATGAACTCATCGGTTTCGCCCCGCTCGTAGGCGGCTGCGACAGCGTCCTCACCGCTCACCGCGCTTTCGCCTTCACCCAGCACCATCGCGTTGTAGGCACGCTGAGTCCGATCCCAACGGCGGTCGCGGTCCATGGCAAAATACCTGCCGCTGACGGTTGCTACGCGGCCGATCCCGAGCTCCCGCATGGTCGCCTCGAGATCAGCGAGGTACTGCCGTCCGCTCGTCGGCGGAACGTCGCGTCCGTCAGTGAATGCGTGCACGAAAACTTCTTTGCAGCCTGCGTCCTTGGCCATCCGCAAAAGGCCGATGAGGTGATCGACGTGGCTGTGTACTCCACCGTCGGAAACCAAGCCCATTAAATGCAGGGGGCGTCCGGATGCCGCGGCGCCTTCAACGGCCGCCCTCAAAGCTTCATTGTTGAAGAACGCGCCGCTTTTGATTTCGTTCTGGATGCGCAGTGCGTATTGGTAAACCACACGGCCGGCGCCGATGTTCAAATGGCCGACATTGGAATCCCCCATCTGGCCCGGCATGAGACCGACATCTTCACCGCACGCGGCAAGTTTTGCGTGCGGATAGTTTTGAAACAGGCGGTCGAGATTCGGCGTCGACGCCGCCATGACCGCATTGCCCCGCTCATTCGGGTTGAGGGCGATGCCGTCCATGATAATGAGTGCTACGGGTCCCTTTTGTCTGTTTTCCATCGCCCCAACCTCACCCCTTCACCAAATCGTAAAACGAATCCGCCGTCAAACTGGCACCGCCGACAAGAGCGCCGTCAATCTCGGGCTGCTCCAGAAATTCCCGGATGTTGTCCGGCTTCACACTGCCGCCATATTGAATTCGGGTTGCGGCGGCCTGCGCTTCACCGAGCACGTCGGCAATGGTTTTTCGAATGATGCCAATCACTCGGTTGGCCTCTTCGCCGGTTGCCGTCTTTCCGGTGCCGATCGCCCACACCGGCTCATAGGCGATGACGATTTTTTCCGGATCATCGCTCTCCAAACCGGCCAAGCTCTCCCGAACCTGAGTGGTGACTACTTCTTCCGTCCGGCCGCTGTCGCGCTCCTCCCACGTTTCACCGACGCAGATGATGACACCGAGCCCTCCAGCCAAGGCCGCCTTCGCCTTGCGGTTGACTTCGGCGTCGGTTTCGCCGAAGTACTGGCGGCGCTCGGAATGCCCGAGGATGACGTAGTCACAGCCTAAATCGACCAACATTGGCACGGAGACTTCGCCCGTAAAAGCACCGGACGGTTCCGCATGCACGTTTTGCGCTCCCCATTTGATGCCGGTGCCTTGCAGCACCTGACCAACCGCGTGGAGAGCGGTGAAGGGCGGGAAAACCGCCACTTCAACGCCGTCTCCAACCGGCTGCAGCCGCTTAAGAATTTCCCGCGCCAGCTGAGCCGCTTCCGACGCGGTTTTGTTCATTTTCCAGTTACCCGCAATAAACCGTCGCCGCACGCACATCTACTCCTTATCTTCCAGAACGGCAACTCCCGGCAGTACTTTGCCTTCGATAAACTCGAGCGACGCACCCCCGCCGGTCGAAATGTGATCCATTTTGTCCGCCAGACCGAACTGCTGGACGGCCGCAGCCGAATCGCCGCCGCCGATGATCGTCATGCCCGGGCAATTCGCCACGGCTTCGGCGATATGACGGGTGCCTTCCGCAAACTTCGGCATTTCGAAGACGCCGACCGGACCGTTCCAGATCACCGTCTTGGCAGCCATGATTTCGTTGGCATACAGCTCGCGGGTCTGCGGTCCGATGTCGAGGCCTTCCCAGTCGGCGGGAATCGCGTCCGCCGGGACGACTTGCGTGTTGGCGTCGTTGCTGAAATCATCGCCGACGACGATGTCGACCGGCAGCAAGAACTTGACGCCGCGCTTTTCGGCATCGGCCATCAGTTCTGCCGCTAATTCCACCCGTTCGGCATCCAACAAGGAGCGACCGATTTCGTACCCTTTCGCCTTCAAGAAGGTGTACGCCATGCCGCCGCCGACGAGCAGCGTGTCCACTTTGTCGAGCAGGTTGCGAATGACCCCGATTTTGTCCTCGACTTTTGCCCCGCCCAAAATCGCGACGAACGGACGCTCCGGGTTGTTCAGCGCACCGCCGATGATTTCAATTTCTTTGGCCAGCAGGAAACCTGCAACAGCCGGCAGATGGTGTGCAACGCCTTCGGTGCTCGCATGGGCGCGGTGCGCTGCGCCAAACGCATCGTTGACATACACCTCGGCCAAAGATGCGAGCTGCCTGGCAAATTCGGGATCGTTGGCCGTTTCTTCTTTGTAGAACCGCAAGTTTTCCAGGAGGAGAACCTCACCGGGCTGCAGCGCATTGACCATGCTTTCGACTTCCGGCCCGATGCAGTCGTTCGCCTTTTTCACGGGCTGGCCGAGCAGCTCGGACAGCGCTTCGGCCACGACGTCGAGGCGAAGCGATTCATCGACACCTTTGGGGCGCCCCAAATGGCTCATCAAAATGACGGCCGCCCGCTGCTCAATGAGATACTGTATGGTCGGAAGCGCCGCTTTCAGCCGCGTCTGGTCGGTGATGCGCCCCTCATTGTCGAGGGGCACATTGAAGTCAACACGCACCAGAACTTTCTTGCCTTGAACATCGATATCGCGTACCGTCTTTTTCATCATGCCGACCTCACGCCTTCGAAGCCATGTACTTGATCAAGTCGATCACGCGCAGCGAGTAGCCCCACTCGTTGTCGTACCAGGCGACGACCTTGACGAAGTTGCCTTCGATGACCGTGGTGAGGGAGCCGTCGACGATCGACGAATGCGGGTCACCCATAAAGTCGGTGCTGACCAAGGGTTCTTCCGTGTAGGCGAGAATGCCCTTGAGTTCGTTTTCGCTGGCTTCTTTGAGCGCTGCGTTGATGGTTGCGGCGTCGACCTCTTGATTGAGTTCGGCCACGAAGTCGACAATCGAGACGTCCGGAGTCGGTACGCGCATGGCAAAGCCGTCGAGTTTGCCCTGCAGCTCGGGGAGTACCAGACCGACGGCGACTGCCGCACCCGTAGTGGTCGGAATGATGTTCAATGCGGCCGCCCTGGCACGACGCAAGTCACGGTGCGGCAGATCGAGAATTCGCTGGTCATTGGTGTAGGAGTGAACAGTCGTCATGAGACCGCGGCGAATGCCGAACTTGTCATTCAGCACTTTGGCCACCGGAGCAAGGCAGTTCGTCGTACACGAAGCATTCGAAACGATGTGATGCTTCTCGGGATCGTACTTGTCATGGTTGACCCCCATGACGATCGTGATGTCCTCTTTCTTGGCCGGAGCGCTGATGATGACCTTCTTCGCCCCTGCCTCCAAGTGCTGCGCCGCCTTGTCCCGATCGGTGAACAAACCGGTCGACTCAATGACATAGTCGACGCCCAGCTCACCCCACGGGAGATCAGCCGGATGGCGTTCCGCGGTAATCTTGATCCGCTTGCCGTTGACGATGACGGCGTCATCTTCCGCCTGAACGTCGGCGTCGAGGCGGCCGTGGACGGAATCGTACTTCAGCAAATGTGCAAGAGTCTTCGCGTCCATCAAGTCGTTGACGGCAACGAACTCGATTTCGGGATCGTTGTAAGCACCCCGGAAAATGTTGCGACCGATACGACCAAACCCGTTAATCCCTACACGAATTGCCATGTTTCTATTCTCCTCTCAAGATATGTCACGTGTACCATCTTAGACCGAAACGGACACGTTTTCCAGCTGTTCCAGCATGGCGCGCGCCGCACCTTCATCGGTGATCCAAATATCTTGGTGGTGAGAAATGAGAACCGCCAGCGCCGCTTTGGCTTTGCTCTTGCCGCCGCCGACCGCGATGACTTCTTCCGCGTTGCCCAAGTCTTCGTAACCGAGGCCGACGCTGCTGCTCGCGTACACGATTTCCCCAGCGAGGTTGAAATAATAACCGAATGCCTCACCAACGGCATCTCTTTGCCGCAGCTTCTCGATGTTTTCGGTCGACATTCCCCGCCGGCGCGCCATTTCTTCCGCGCTGCCGATACCGTGCACGACAATGCGTGCGGAGCGAATCAGCTCGAGCATTTCTTTGATTTTTGGCTCTTCCGCGATGGTGAGCAACGCTTCGGGGCCGAGATCGTCCGGAACGTGGAGCAGCCGGTATGTACCCCCCAAAGCTTGAGCAAAATTCGCCGCGACTGTGTTCGCCTGCAATTCCACTTCTTCGCCCAGTCCCCCGCGAGCCGGCACGACGGTCACTTTGCGGGGCGACGAAGTGTTGGGCAGGCTGCGGGCCGCTTCGGCCAGCGTCGTCCCGCCGGTTACGGCTACAACGTCCCCGTCGACAAGCGTCTGATCGAGGTAGCGAGCCGTTGCCACGGCAATCTCTTTTTTGACGGTTTCATCGACGTCGGAATCTCCGGGCACAATAATGACCCGCCGCAGCTTGAGCCGCCGGGCGAGCTCCTGTTCCAAATCGGCAAGGCCTCTGAGCTCGCGGTTCATTTCTTTGAGCCCTTCAAGGATGCGCCTGCCGCCTTCTGCTACTTCCATGCCTCCGGAAGCGCTGTTGATCAGCCCGGCGCTGCGCAAAAACTCAACTTCTTTGCGGACCATCCGCTCAGGCCACTCCAAACGTGACGCCAACGCCCTTCTGCCGATTGGCTGCAGATGGTAGATGGTTTGCAGCACCGTATATCTACGTTCTATCACATCGATAATTTCGGGCGCAACGCGTCGAAGAATTGCCAAATGGTCCATGTGCCATCTCCCTCGAAAAACGATTCGGCCCCGATTTCAGACGACCCCCACAATCACCGAGTCGTTTCTCGCAATCCCTCGCTGGGGAACCCCAAGGTAAGGGATACATGTTGTCCCGGCTCATTCTCAACCGTCCCACCTTGGGCAAAAAAAGAGGCCTTTTCGGATTTCGGTCGACTCGACCGATTCGAGTACCCATCAGGCCTATTTCTTGCTATAGTTTCGTAATCCTGCCGCCAATGTCAGTTTCATTCCTTCAATTGGCGAGCAATTTCAAGCAAACGTCGTACTCGATAGCTTACCGCCGACTTGCTCAAAGGCGGTGACATCGATTCGCCGAGCTCCTTGAAGCTGGCGTACGGATGCTGCAGTCGCAGCTGAGCCATTTCCCGTAGTTTATCCGGCAGACGATGAAGTCCGAGATGGCGATCGATGGTTTCAATGGCCGCGACTTGCTCCATCGCAGCTTGCACCGTCTTGTCGACGTTCGCGGTTTCACAGTTCACCAGGCGGTTGATGTTGTTCCGAACTTCTTTGGCAATGCGGACGTTCTCAAGCTGCAGCAATGCGTTGTGGGCTCCCAGCTCTTTCAACAATTCGACGATTTGACCGCCGTCTTTCAAGTAAAGCACGGGATGGCCTCTGCGCGTGGTGCGATGGGCATTGATGCCGAGTCGGAGCAGGCATGCCGTCAGATAATCGGCGGTCGGGGCGTCGACCCCCATCTCGAGGTGATTCTGGCGCTCAGGCTCGGCAAGCGATCCGCGGCACAAAAACGCCGCCCGCACTACCGCCCGGACGCAGCAACGGCGGCTCGGCACGGGCAAATGAGCACGAAACCCTTGCTGAGCCGCTTTCACCAACGGCAAGTCCGCTCGTTCGACGTGGCCGATGCGTACACTGTACACCTTGCGGCCTTGCTTGCTGCGCGTTCGCTCGATGTACAAACGCGTTGGCCGGGCCAACCGCTTGAACAAAATAAACGCTTTGCGAGCAGCCGGCGGATTGTGCAGCGTCACCTCGATTTCCCAGCCGGTTTCTTTTTTCTCGGCATTCCCTTCGAGGCGCAATATGGTGCTCAATTCAGCGATCTGGCAACAGCGTTTGCTGGGAATCGTCCGCGCCAGCTCGCCTTTTACCTTCTCTGAAAACAAGGATCTCAAGGCATCGCCTCATTTGTTTGATTTCCACTCTCCGCGGAATCGAAAAGGAGGTCTCCGTTGGCGTCCACGACGGTCAGCCGCCAATTAGGCGCTTTGGGCAAATAGCGGCGGTCCACCGCGACGATATGGCCCGGATAGGTGATCGCCATCGTCACAATATCGTCCGGCCCCGGTTCGCGCACGTCGACTTGCACTTGAACGTGATCGGCGGCAATCCGTGCGACCTTTCGTACGATGACGCTGTATCCGCCCGTAGGCTTTTCGCCCAGAAACACCCCGATGACGGCTTCCGAATCCCAATCGACAGCCGGCTGCTCGCGCGGAGCGAACAAGCCTTGCCACAAGTTGTCAAAAGCAGCGGGATTGTCGATCCGCACGACACCGGGTGCCTTGCGCCCGTTCAACGCGAGGTGTCGAAACGCAATTTCCTGTTCCCCCTTGCATCCCGTCATGCCAGCAATCATGGGCAAGACGACCATGAGCAGCAAAATTCGCCCGAACTTCTCTCTGCGCACTTTGAATCTCCTCTCCCCTGTCCGGCAACGGCGGCCCAACGAGTTACAGGCCGTTTGATACGCTTCTCGCGCTCAGATCGGTTTCCAAGATGTTCAACACCGCTTCGGCCAGCCGTTTGGAATCGTGCCGTACGAGATCCGTGTCTGAAATGAGGGGGTAGCAAACCGGCGTCAGACCAAGTCGCAGCACAGCCTCCGGATCGGGTTTGACGACGGTCGCCCCTTCCCTTTCATACCGCTTGAGCTGCTCGGGCGGGACGGGTGCATCATTCATTAGAACATATGTAAACAGATTAGGACCGGTGTGATCGATCAGCGCCTGAACGTGATCAGCCACCGTATAATCCGTTGTTTCCCCTGGTTGCGTCATCACGTTGCACACATACACGGCCGGAGCGGGTGAGCGACGAATGGCGTCCGCGATCTCACGAATCAGCAAATTCGGCAACACGCTTGTATACAAGCTGCCCGGTCCGATGACGATCAGATCGGCCTCCGCAATCGCCCGGAGAGCTTCCTCCGGCGGCTTGGCATCGGGCGGTATCAGCGAAACGCGGCGCACCCTTTTGCCCTGCAGCGGGATGCTGCTTTCGCCGACAATTTGCGTTCCGTCGGTAAACTCAGCTCGCAACGCAACGCTTTCCACGGTTCCGGGCAGTACCTGACCGCGTATGGCCAAAACGCGGCTCGATGCGCGGACCGCGGTTTCAAAATCGCCCGTCACCTCGGTCATCGCAGCGATGAGCAAATTGCCGAAGCTATGCCCGGCGAGCCCTTTGCCGCCGCCAAAGCGATGATTGAACAGTTCTTCCATGAGAGGCTCGACGTCGGCCAGTGCGAGCAGCGTGTTGCGAATATCTCCCGGCGGCGGCATACCCAAATCGTCCCGCAGCCGTCCCGAACTTCCTCCGTCATCGGATACGGCGACAATGGCGGTCAGGTTGCTCGTATATTCCTTGAGACCCCGCAGCATGGTCGCCAAGCCGGTGCCGCCCCCAATGACGACGATGCGCGGGCCTCGCTGCAAATAGCGTCGCTCGTAGACGACATCCGCAAGGCGCGGTGCGACGCCGGGAGCAGCCGATTCGATCAATGAACTCAACATGCGGCGAAATCCAAACGCAAAAAGCCACACGCCGAGCAAGATAAAGATCAGACCCGCCCAGTTCATCAGGCCCGTCGGCAAATACCCTGTGATATGGCCGATGAACTGAACGATGCTGCGCTCAATTTGAGCAAAGACTTCCACGCCGGCGGCCGCGGTGATGCCTGCGCTGATGAGGAACGTTCCAATGATGCAAAGCACACCCCATCGCTTTACCCGCATGCCGGGATAGAGCCACTTGAAAAACAGATTTCTCGGCCTCCCTTGACAGGCCGCCGCGCGGTGCCCGAACCGGCATTGAACACAGAACGGGAGTCAAACGGGCCGGCTTTGTCCTTGCACCAGCGGCGCCTCAGTGAGGTCTCGATGGTTGACCCGCACTTGATAGCCTAAGCCTGCGATTACTTGTGCCAGCCGCTCGGAAACGGCGACGGACCGATGTCGTCCACCGGTACAGCCGATGCCGATCACAAGCAGCCGCTTGCCTTCACGCACGTATTGCGGCAGCAAAAATTCAAGCAAATTGGTTAAATGCTGAATGAGCCGTTGCGCGAGCGTACCCCGAAAAACGTAATCCGCCACTTCCTTGGAGCGGCCGTCTTCGTCGCGCAAGCTTTCAACGTAGTAAGGGTTCGGCAAAAAGCGGACGTCCAACAGAAGGTCTACATCAAGCGGCGCGCCTTTTTTGTAGCCGAAGGAAACAATTTGCACATCGAGTTTCGGCTCATCGCTGTCGGCAAAATACCGCTGTATCCAAGCGCGCAAATCGGCGAGGGTGAAGCTGGACGTATCGACGAGGTGATGGGCAAACCCCCGCAGTCCCGCCAGGCGCTGCCGTTCGACGGCGATGCCGTCGACGATGCCGCCTCCGCCTCCGAGCGGGTGTTTGCGGCGCGACTCTTTGAAACGCCGCACCAACACTTCGTCGGCTGCTTCGAGATAGACGATTTCATACGGTACATCCATGTCTTCCAAAGACTGCAGCGCATCAAAAAGGGTATCGAAAAACGCGCCGCCCCGGATGTCGCACACGACGGCGACCTTTTCGACGGATCCCTCGGACTGAAGACACAGTTCCGCAAATTTTGGAATCAATGCAGGCGGCAAATTGTCGACGCAAAAGTAGCCGATGTCCTCAAATGCGCGCATCGCCTCGGTTTTTCCGGCTCCGGAAAGGCCGGTGATGATGATGAACCGCATGGGTACGTCCCCCTCGTATCGAACCCTATAACAAGAGTGTACACGATTGAATTTCGGAAGTACACGTGTCTGCTCCTGCTGCCAAGCTTTTAAAGAAGGGGCGGACGCCTCAGGAAGGAGCCATGTGCCAGCGTGTCGCCTGCGCCGCACGCCGCTCGACTTCGTGATATTTGCGCAAATAATGGTTGACTGCCAGAATGAAGGTTGTGTGCGACCAAGTCAAAGGCGCTACGGACTCCGGGCCACCCGTTTCTGGATGAACCTGCTCAGAGAGCACCCCGCTGGGCAAGGCCCGTTCGGTCACCCACTGCATGATTTTCTTGGCAGGCGCGAGATCTTCGACGCTCTTGGCGCGTGCGATGTACCACTCGGCGAGCCATAACGTGCATAAGATCCACGGGTTGCCGGGTACTTCATCGAAGTGCCGTCCCTTGTAAAAATAATAGTCCTTTTGGTAGCGCGCGATCCCGCCGATTCCTTTCACCCACAAATGTTTTTCGATCGCACGCATGGTCGACTCGACTCGTGGATCATCGGGAGGCAACACGCCGAACAAAAACAATGCACTCAAACTGCTTTCAATCGTCGGGTCGGGCTCAAGCGCGCCTCGATCGTCCATGTAAAGACCGCGCAGAAAACGCCCGTGCTTCGGACTGTACAAATATTTGAGCAGCGCTTCCCGGATTTCGTCGGCAATCCGGCGATACCGATTGGATGTTTCGCGATGCCCGAAGAGCTTGGCGAACCGCGCCGCTGCCCGCAGTCCGGCCCAAACCGTACACACGGTGTAAGTGAAAATGCCGCGACGCTCCTCCCACAAGTCATAGCTGTCGAGCGGAAGACCGGTGCGGCTGTCACGATATCCCGCCAAGAAATCGGCGGCCGGCTTGATGAGAGGCGTGTACAGCCTTTCGACAAACTCGAGGTCGTTCACCGCCAGGTAGTGTTTCTCCAACGCGAACAGCACCACAGCCGTCTCGTCTTCCTGTATGGGAAGATGGGTCTCGCCGTCGCGCATCCAAGGATGCCAGCTTGAGCCGACGGAACCGTCGGGGTTGTACTTGTGCCACAAGAAGCCGCCGGGTGAAAGGAGATCGCTGCAGAAACGAAAGAACGTCCGTGTCACTTCGCTGTATCCCGCTTCATCGAAAGCATAGGCGACAAACGCGCCGTCGCGCGGCCACATATAGGCGTAGTGATCGCGGTTGTAATGCAAAATGTCGGTATCCGTCGACGCCATGATCGCACCGTTCCTGCCGATTTGCGTGCGGGCGATCAGCAGGCTCCTTTTGTAAAGATCGATCACTTCCGGCGGCAAATCGTAAAACGACATGGACTTCTTATTCACCCAGGCGCGCCAGTAGGCCCGGGTTTCTTCGAGGAGGGCTTCGATGCCTTGTGTACGCACCCAGCCGTGCAGATTTCGGACGGATTCAAACCCCCTGCCGACGGCTATCCAGTAGGATATGGTCTCACGGCCGCCGGGTGGCAGCTGTAGCTGAAAGCTGATCGTCGAGTCAACTGAACCTTGACTGATCGGATTGCCTTCGAGCTTTCCGTCCTCCGCGTCCCGCCAGGTTCCTTCAGCCCCACCGAAACGCTTAGTGCCGGTGGCAAACTGATAAATGCCTCCCCGCCCCGCCTGCCCGGAAATCAGGAAGCATTTGTCACGTTTGTAATGCAAAATGCAGTCCGTGCTTAAATCGTACAAAGCCGTGTCGCCGATGTCCGTCTCATCGATCGACAAGTCATGCGTGAAAAAAACACGGATTTCAGCCGCACGCTCTCGCAGGTTTTGCACGATCAACCGCTTCAGATACAAGTTTTCACGAAAATGGACAGCACCACTTATTGTCAGGCGAACCCCGAGTCCGCTATGTTCAGCGCGACAATCGGTAACGAGAGTTTCCCGCTCGTAGCCGACATCGATGTCCCATCCGTCGTCGTCGAGCCACGCAAACCTGCCGTCCA
The DNA here is from genome assembly GCA_937983075.1 of uncultured bacterium. GTDB lineage: Bacteria > Bacillota > Limnochordia > DTU080 > JAAYLA01 > CALKAQ01. The sequence continues at coordinate 32,773 of CALKAQ010000119.1, forward strand.
CCCACACGCCGATGGCATTCCGGTGGCCCGAAATGTGATTCCACAGCCCTACGTACGGGTAATACAAGTCCCGCATATTGAGCCGCGCATCGAAATTGACGAGCATGGATCCATTGCCGATGGTGAGATGCCTGGGCACGACGTCCACCTCCTGCTCATCATGCTTCCCGCGCATTCGCCAAGCCATGCGTGCGCTCCGGCGTTATTTGAATAGGCCCCATCGGGGGCGGAAACGATAACGGCGGATTTGATTTGGAGGTGGCTTTGTGTCGTCAGAATACCATAAAGCGTTTAACACCTCCGGGGCGGACGCCCGGGAGATTCACTTGCGCGAGCCGGGACCGGGAGCCGGGCTGCCCCCTCCAGGCCCCGATCTCCCTAGTTCTTACGGCCAAGACCGACTGATTCTTTTGGCGCGCGACCCACATACGCTGTTCGCCACGTGGGAATTGTCCGGTGGCAAACGTGAGCAGGTATTGGCACAAAGCGGTATTCCACCTGAGTCTGCGCGGCTGACGCTGCGCCTCCTCAAGGGATGGGGCGATCCTCGGTTCGACGCCCACGGTGTGATCGTTGCAGAACATTGCGTCGAGGGTTCCCATTCCTGGTATTTGCACGGCGCCGAGCCAGGAAGCGTCGTCCACGCTCAGCTGGGCCTGAAAGTCGGTGAGCTGTTTATTCCTTTGCTGGCCTCGGACCCCGTTCCTCTGCCGCGTGGCAAAGAATCAGACGTGATCGATGCGGAGTGGATGACCATCGAGGAAGTTCTCGAGCGTTCGCGTCGCGGCCTGCATGCCGACAGTTCACCTGGAATTATGCCGTTTGGAGGTATCCATTAACCTTGCTGCACGGTTACCTTTGCATCGTCTTGCACGCACATCTCCCATTCGTGCGCCATCCGGAACAGCCCCATACGCTCGAGGAAGATTGGCTGTATGAAGCAATTACGGAAACATACATTCCTTTGCTGCAGCTCATGGAAGGCTGGGAACGCGACAACATTCCCTACCGGATCACGCTTTCGCTGACACCGCCTCTTTTGGCCATGCTTGAAGACGAGCTCTTATGCTACCGCTACCGGGAACACCTTGCCAATTTGGAAGAGCTCGTCGCCAAAGAACTCATTCGCACCAAAGATGAGCCACGCGTTCATCGCGTCGCCCAAATGTACGCCGAACGGCTGCAAAAAACCGTTGAAGCATGGGATCGGTATCGGGGCCGTCTCGTACCGGCCTTTCGTTATTTTCAGGAGCACGGTGGACTGGAAATCTTAGCGAGCGCAGCTACGCACGGCTACTTGCCTTTGATGATTCATACACCCGAGATGGCGAGAGCACAAATTGCCATCGGCTGCGAAGCTTATCGACGCGCCTTCGGACGAAATCCGGTTGGCTTTTGGCTTCCCGAATGCGGCTACCTGCCCGGCCAAGACCGCTGGCTCGCCGACGAAGGCATCAAGTATACGTTTGTCGATTCGCACGGCATCCTGCACGCGTCGAGCCGTCCTCGCTACGGACTGTACGCTCCCCTGATATCGAGCGCCGGGGTGGCGGTGTTCGGCCGTGACGGCGAATCGTCCAAGCAAGTATGGAGCGCCGATGAAGGGTACCCGGGCGATTTTGACTATCGCGAGTTCTTTCGGGACATCGGCTATGATTTGCCGTGGGAGTATATTCAGCCTCATCTCAAGCACGGCATTCGCGCCAACACCGGCATCAAATACCACCGCATTACGGGAAAGACCGTCGACAAAGACATTTATGACCCGGACAGGGCGGCCGCGAAAGCCTATCTGCACGCGAGTAATTTCATTTTCAACCGTGAAAGGCAAATCGAATGGCTGCACAGCCACATGGACCGCCCCCCCATTGTCGTCGCTCCATACGACGCCGAACTGTTCGGGCACTGGTGGTTTGAAGGTCCGCTGTTCTTGGACGGAGTGGTCCGCCGGGCTGCGGAGACGCCCGTCGTCAACCTCATCACTCCTTCGGACTATCTGGCGATGCATCCCCGCAACCAACAAGCCGAACCGTCGCAATCGAGCTGGGGACTCAAAGGCTATCATGAAGTCTGGCTGGAAGGGTCAAACGACTGGATTTATCGACACCTTTATACAGCGGCCGATCGCCTGGTCAAGCTTGTGCGCAGCTTGCCCGACCATGCGGACAACCTGCTCCGGCGGGCGACCAATCAGGCAGCGCGTGAGCTTCTGTTGGCGCAAAGCAGCGATTGGGCGTTCATCATGAAAACGGGCACCATGGTGCCGTACGCGCAAAGGCGGACGCGGGAACACATCCACAACTTCCTCCGCCTCGACGAAATGGTACGGCAGCATCGCGTTGATCCGTGGTGGCTGGAAAGCCGTGAGAGAGCGACAACGTTGTTTCCGTGGCTTGATGCCTCCGTATATTACAAGTCGGAGGCACCCGTCGCCTGATAACGTCCGTCCCGAAAACGCTCCAGCTCGCTGGCCCCGTTTTTCAGGCCGGCGAGTATGGGCATCTCGGCATGCCAGTCGCTCTGCCGATACGCAGTCAGCACTTCGTTGTACAACGCTTCGGTTTGCTCAGCAACAGATTCCCACGAGTATTTGCGACGTACCTTTTCCGCAGCCGCTTCGGCCATGCGATGCGCCCGATTGCGGTCGTCCAGAAGCGTAAGCAAATCTGCCGAAAGGGCTCCGGCATCGCCCGGATGCACCAACAAGCCGTCTTCTCCGTGCGAAATGATTTCCGCGAGTCCGCCCACCCCTCCCGCAATGACAGGCACACCCGATGCCATGGCCTCCAATGCGACGATGCCGAAGGGCTCGTAACGGCTCGGGAACACCGCGACGTTCGAAATCGCCAACAGCTTGTCCCTCAGCTTGGCATCGACATGGCCGACAAAATGCACGCGATGTGCAATGCCCAAATGATGCGCCAAATGCTCCAAATCACCTTGGATGGGCCCCTTGCCGGCGATGATCGCGTGTACGTTCGGACGCACCCGGAGGAGATACGAAAGCGCATACAAGAGCACATCGACGCCTTTTTCAAAGACCAGTCGTCCGGCAAAGAAGATGATATCTTCATCGTCCGCGGCGTATTGTCTCCGGAGCTGCATGTCGCGTGGAACCGGCAGCCCGCGCGTATCGATGCCGTTTGGAATAACCCGCACCTTATCATCCGGCGCTTGGAAGACATGTTTCAACTCGCCTTTCATGGATTCGCTGCACACGATGACGCGCCAAGCTTCAAAAATGAGCCACCACTCAATGTCGCTGATATGGCGCTGCTGATCGTTGTGAAGGCCGCCGTTGCGTCCGAACTCGGTCGCATGGATCGTTGCGATCAGCGGCAGACGCAAGGACTGCTTCAACGTCGCCGCAGCGAAAGCGACGATCCAGTCGTGCGCGTGAATCAAGTCGTACCGTTCGCCGTTGAGCATTTGTTCCAGCGCCTTGCCGAGCATCTGTTGGTTCAGTTGATGCACAAACCCCATGAAATCAGGCGAGCGCACGGGTACCGGAGGCGTCCGGAGAACCCTCACCCCTTCGTCGTATTGCTCCCGTTCCGTCGCCGCATCTTGGGTAATGACGGTGACCTCGTGTCCCCGCCGAACCAACGCACGCGACAATCCCTGCATGTGCGCGGCAAGACCCCCCACCACGTGTGGCGGATATTCCCACGACAACATCAATATTTTCACTTCACTGACCTCCCTGTGAGTTGGTTGTGATGAACGCTGGAAACCCCAACTCCCCCAATGCACCCGGGACGTTTGGTTTCCGCGGACTGTCTTAGATTGGCCGCTTCACGCGAAGGCTATGTACCCCGATTGCGCCGGATGAGCGCCCACAGCAAGGGCATGACGACCGAAAGGATGAGAAGCGGCCAATACCAAGCAATTGATGGTGATGCGATGGGATAAAGGACGATGGGGTTGCCGCGAGGCGGGTTTAATTGACGCGCTTGCGTACGTCCGAATGACGGTGCGGCCAAATCGACGATGCGGGACGTCGCATGTTCCGAAGCACCGCCGATAAGCCAACGGCTGGGCTCGGGAACCACCTGGCGATAACCGTCGACCCCAAGCGCGTCGAAACTGCCGATAATCACGTAATAGCGCCAGTCCGATTGGGGCAGAGGCATCAGGTGCTGAGGCACACTCACTTGAATCGTCTTGCCGTCGTTTGCAACCGCGACGTGGATGCCTTGCTGTCGCCCCGAACTTTCCGGATCGTCTTGGTAGCTGAATAGGGCGGCACCGTCCCACGGTGCAATGCGCAGCCACATGTCCCAAGGATGGCGGGGGTCGAACCGGACCGAATCCCCGGGCCCGGGTCGCAAAGGCTCGGTTCGGCCCTGCGACGGATCGGAATCGATGAACAAATCGATTCGCGGGTGGTAGAATCCTTCCGGTGCGTTCCAGGGGTTGGCCAGTGCGCCAAACGTGAAGGAAAAGACAATGTAGTCGTTTTCGAGCGCAACTTGAAACAGAGTGAGGTCCAGCAAGCGACGGTGCGGGCTGAAGCTGTCATCCGTCGGATACACGTAGGTGCCGGGACCGACGTCGTCGCCCGAGCGGTCACGATAGGAAAATACGACTTTGCGGTCGGCCTTCAGCGCCGCGGGAACGGCCAGAAGGCCGACAATCATCGCGCAAGTCACGCAGCTGACGAACCAACGGAGCACGGCATATCCCTCCGCAACAGGAGACTCAATGAGGGATATGCCCTGTTTTCGTGCTTTATGAAGAGGAGAATGATGGACCGATTGCAGCGCTTTTCCGGCTTGCCCGCTCCGGAACCGGGCCCTTCGGCGGCGTCTCGCGCTTGTGGGCGCTTCGCCTTCGCATCGTTTCAATGTAGTCCGCCACCTCTGCCGGGCCTTCTCCTGTCAACAAATAGTGATCGATGACGTCGTAGGAAAAGCCCATTTCCTCCTCGTCCGTCTGACCGTGCCACAATCCTGCGGTAGGCTTGCGTGCGATAATGGACGACGGAACGCCGAGGTAAACGGCGAGCTCCCGCACCTCTCCCTTGGTCAAATTCGCGAGCGGCATCAAATCGACACCACCGTCGCCATACTTGGTAAAGTAGCCGATGGTCAATTCCGACAAATTATCGGTTCCGATGACAAGCGCGTTCATGCGTGCAGCAAAATAATATAAACTGATCATGCGCAGCCGCGGCTTGACGTTGGCTCGAGCGAGGCGCAACGCGGGATCGTCATCGTCTGTCACCGGAACGGCTTTTTCCAATATATTCAGCAGCGCCTCCCATATCGGCCCCAGATCAATTTCTCGAACGTCCAAGTTGAGCGAAACGGCAAGTTCACGGGCCAATGCCGCATCGAGCGGGTCCGACTGAATCGGCATAATGACCCCAAGCGTCGAATCCGGAAAGGCACGTTTGCAAAGTGCCGCGGCCACGGCGGAATCCAAGCCGCCGCTCAAACCGACGACGGTTCCGGAAGCACCGGCAGCCGTCACCTTTTCTTTCAGCCAACCCGTTATTTGTTCACAAACTCGCTCTGCGTTCAATTGCATCCCCTTCCAACGCCCGGGCAGTCGGCAATCAACCTTCATGCGGATTCGGCGTCTCTTCGCTCATCGTATAAATGCGCGGCAAGTTGGCCCGCATCATGCATACCACTTCATAATTGATCGTCCCTAAATGTTCCGCCCATTCGTCCGCCGTGATTTCTTCGCCGCCCTGGCGTCCGATCAAAACGGCTTCTTCACCGATTTGCACCGGATAATCGCCTACATCGACGACACATACGTTCATGCAGATGACACCGACAATGGGAAAACGGCGTCCGCCCAAAAGCACTTCAGCTTTATGGCTCAGCAACCGTGTCACGCCGTTCGCGTAGCCGATCGGGAGCGTACACAACGTCGTTTCCCGTGGCGTCCGATACGTCAGGCCGTAGCTGACCCCCGTTCCCGCCGGGACGCGCTTTACCGTCGTCACCCGGGCGTGCAAAGAAAGCGCAGGTTCCAAGGTGACGGAACGCCGCACCGTCGTCGACGGATAAAGGCCGTAGATCCCAATGCCGGTGCGTACCATGTTGCATTCGGACGGCGCAAAACGCTCCAAGACGCCGGCCGTGTTGCTCAGATGCACATAGGCCGGCTGCCATCCCAATTCCTTCACTTGAGCGACCACATGCCGCAGCCGCCTGCCTTGTTCCTCGACTGCAGCGCGGTCCGGAACATCCGCGGATGCGTAGTGCGAGTAAATGCCTTCGAGTTCGATGAAAGGATACCGCTGCAGCCGTTTGACCAAAAACGGGACTTCATCCGGCAAAAAACCGAGTCGGCCCATGCCGGTGTCAACCTTAATGTGCACCCTTACGACGACGCCCCGGCGTTGCGCGGCTTGAGCAAGAGCGTCAATGCCTTCGAACGAAGCGAGCGTGACGGTCAAACGATGCTCGATATACATTTCTTCTTGGCCCGGCATAAACGCGCCCACGACGAGAATGGGCGCAGCGATGCCCGCCCGACGCAGCTCTTGACCTTCAGCCGGTGTCGCTACTGCCAGCCGGCGAGCGCCGGAAGCGAGTGCGGCCCGGCTCACCGCTACCGCCCCGTGGCCGTACGCATCCGCCTTGACGACGGCCATTAATTCGGCAGGGTGGCATGCCTTGGCCAGCCGCTGCACATTGCGTCGGATCTTGCCGAGATCAACTTGAACCCACGCTGATTCCCATTCAGTCACCGGCTTTTACTCCCGCCTCTCTCCCGCTGAGGATATCGGCCCGCGCCGCCGGCAAATGTGTGGATAATTCCCCCGCCGGATGGCCGACATCTTCTCCCCGTGCAGCCATCCGTTCGGCGGCTTTGCCATGCCAATAGGCAGCGAGGCAGACCGCTTGCCACGGCGCAGCTCCTTGGGCGAGCAGACCGCCGATCATGCCGGCCAATACATCGCCGGTGCCGCCGGTTGCGAGCGCCGGATTTCCCGCTGTGATGATGGCTGCTTGTCCCGACGGATCCGCCGCCACCGAAGGCACACCCTTGAGCAGCGTAACAGCGCCGTAGCGAGCAGCAGCCTGTTGAGCAGCTTCCACCGGGTTCGCCCGCACCGCGTCGACAGCACAGCCGAGCAGCCGGGCCATCTCGCCGGGATGCGGCGTGAGAATGCGCGCCGCAGGATAGGGCCGATGCGGTGCGCCGGATTCACGTGCCAGCACGGCGAGATGGTTGAGGCCGTCCGCGTCGACGACGACGGGAACCTCCACGGTATATACGATACGTTCAACGCAAACTTGCACGCCTTCAGCCAAGCCCAGACCTGGGCCGAGCACGACCGCATCCGCTTGGGCTGCCTCGCCGATGAGCGCCTCGGCTGCTGCGGCAGCCAAAGCGCCGTCGACGTCGGGCTGCGGAGCAAATGTCGACTCCACCACATGTGCGGCGATGAGCGGGTGCGCTGCAGCGGGACCGGCCCATCGCACCAAACCCGCACCGGACCCCAGAGCGCCGCGGATCGATAGCACGGCCGCTCCGGGCATCGTCTTCGATCCGGCAACAACGAGTACTTTTCCGAAAGTCCCTTTATGGCCATCGATCGGCCGCGGCGGAAACCACGCGGCGGCTACGCTGCGGTTGATCCACGTGATATGGGTGCCTCTTTCAAGAAGCGAACGTGGAATGCCGATGTCAGCGACAATGCATTCACCGCAGTGCACACGCCCCGGAAGCAAAAAATGGCCGAGTTTGGGAGCACCTAAAGCGACCGTAGCCTTCGCCTGCACAAACCACCGGCCGACTTGTCCGGTGTCTGCGTCAACTCCCGTCGGAATGTCGACAGCAAGGATCGGAGCGCGAACGCCTTGCATCGTCTGCGCCGCAAGCTCCGCCGCTCCACGCAATTCGCCCTTGGCACCGATGCCGAGAATGGCGTCGATGACAAGGTCGCATTCAAGCAGGGCGTCTCGGAAACCGGCGGCGCATCCGTCGCTCAAATCCGTTGAAACCGGAACGCCTTCGGCTTGCAAAATGGCTGCATACTGCCTGCAAAGCGGACGAAGACGCTCCAACCGATGGGTTAGAAATACCTTGACCTCGAATCCTGCGTTATGAAGGTAGCGGGCTGCTGCAAGCCCGTCTCCGCCATTGTTGCCCGGACCGCATACGACGACGACACGGCGGCCGGATGAGGCCAAGCGGACGGCTTCCGCCGCTACGCTGCGTCCCGCCGATTCCAACAGCGCCGCTTCGGGGATGCCGCGGTCGATCGCTTGCCGGTCAATGGCGGCCATTTGATGCGCCATCGCCACTCTCACGCCACGTCACCCCTCAGCAACGGCCGATGCCACCGCGTGAGTACGTTCATGCGACAAACTTACCCACACCTTCGACACGCCCCGTCGACGCGCAATTTCCTTGGCACCGCGGTGCAATTCGACCCGAGGGTCTCCACCTTGACTCCGCAGCACCTCGATGTCATGCCAGGAAAAACCGGAAATGCCTGTGCCAAGCGCTTTGGCAATCGCTTCTTTGCCGGCGAATCGTCCTGCCAACGAACGGATGGGAATCGGTTTCGGTAGCTGGGCGATTTCACGTTCTGTCAAAATCCGCTCGACAAAACGCTGTCCGAATCGTTCAAGTGCGCTTTCAATACGCGCCAGAGCCACAATGTCGACACCAATACCGCGGATCAATCCGTCGCCTCCCGCTCATCAGCGCCTGTCACATTTCGTTCAAGCCAATTCTCTGCGAATGACTTCGCACACATCGTCTACAGCTTGAGCGACCAAGTCGTGTTCCGGCCCCTCTCCCATCACCCGGATGACGGGCTCCGTGCCTGACGGTCGCACAAAAATGCGTCCACGTCCGCCAAACCGCGCTTCAGCGCCACGAATGGCTTCTTGAATCGCCGGATTCTTGTCCCAGCCGTCGCGCCGCTGAACCGCCACGTTTTTGAGCACCTGCGGCAACGGCTTCATCTCGGCGGCCAACTCAGACAGCTTTTTCCCGCGCTTATCCATCACCTGAGCAACTTGCAACGCCGTCAGTATACCGTCTCCGGTCGTGTTGTACTCCGCAAAAATAATATGGCCCGACTGCTCGCCGCCAAGTACAAGACCGCGTTCCCGCATCGCTTCAAGCACGTAGCGGTCACCGGCCTGCGTGGTGACCACGCTGCCGCCTGCGGCTTCAAGCGCCATTTGCAGGCCGAGGTTGCTGTACACCGTAGCGGCCACTTGACGCTGCGGCAGGCGACCGGTTTCAAGCAAATAGCGGCCGCAGAACGCCAAGATATGATCGCCGTTGACTTCGGCGCCGGTTTCATCGACTGCAATCACGCGGTCCGCATCGCCGTCGAACGCGAAGCCAACATCCGCCTTGTGCTCAAGCACCGCTTGCTGCAATACCGAAATATGAGTAGAGCCGCAGTTGACATTGATGTTGACACCGTCGGGCTCGGTATGAAGACTGATGACATCGGCGCCCAGCGCTTCAAAGACTCTGGGAGCAATAACAAACGCCGCACCATGCGCGCAGTCGAGGATCACTCGACGTCCCGACAAATCGAGTTCCACCGTGGAGAGCAAATATTCGGCGTACTTTTCACCTAAATCCGGACGAGCAACGGCTCGTCCGACCTCCCCTCCGGTCGGCCGCGGCAGAGGATCGTCACCGCTCATGAGGCGGTGCACCATCGCTTCGATGCGGTCTTCTTCATCATCGCTCAATTTAAAACTGTCGGCGCCGAAAAACTTGATGCCGTTGTCTTGCGCCGGATTGTGCGAAGCCGAAACCATGACTCCGCCAGCGGCCTCGCAATGGCGAATCAAATAAGCCACACCCGGGGTCGGTATTTCACCCACACGCCACACATCGACACCCGCCGATGTCATGCCCGCGACGAGCGCAGCTTCGAGCATCGTGCCCGAAATTCGCGTATCCCGGCCGAGAATGACGGGGGCTTTCTCATCGTTTGCCTGGTTCAAGCCGCCCGCAAAAGCGCGGCCCAAATAAAAAGCGAGTTCCGGCGTCAAGCCTTCGTTTGCGACACCACGTACGCCGTCAGTCCCAAACATTCTGCCCACTAGCATCCATCCCCATCATAAATTGCGCTGTACGATTCGGATCATAAATAAGCCCGAACCACTTTATCCCTGTTAACCATTTCGCTTTTGCCCCGGGATAACCTGCGAAACGGAGGAGAAACGAGACTGATTGCCTATGGCACCTCCGGGAGGCTCGCCCGCTTTGCCTATTTATTGTATGAGCGTGTATTTGCAGTCGTGTTTCGAGGTCAAAACAAAATGCAAGGCTCGATGTGCATCGACACATCGAGCCCCGGAAAATTGCCTTGACAATTCCCTTCCCATTTCAATGTGATTGGCAAGAAACACGCTTTTAAGATCCGACGGCCTCCATGCCGCTGACAATGGGCTCCACGTTGCAAATCATCAAACCGTATTCAATCGAGTCGACAAGCGCTTCCCAGCTGGCTTCGATAATATTGGTCGAAACGCCGACGGTGCCCCACTTCCGGCCGTTTAGGGACGATTCGACGAGCACACGAACCCTCGCCCCGGTACCCGCCTGTTCGTTGAGAACGCGCACTTTGTAATCGTTGAGGCGAATGCGTTTGAGTTCCGGATATGCGCCTTCCAAAGCCCGTCGCAAAGCATGATCGAGCGCGTTCACCGGTCCGTTGCCTTCGCCCACGGTGTGCAAAATGGCATCGCCGACTTGCAATTTCACCGTTGCTTCGGCAATCGACTCGTTCGACCATTCGTCGCGCCGCTCATTGATCAAGCGGAACCCGATGAGACGGAAATACGGCTTGTAAATGCCGAGCGACTTTTTGAGCAGCAGCTCGAACGAACCTTCGGCGCCTTCGTACGAGTAGCCGGCATGCTCACGTTCTTTCACGGTATCGACCACTTTGCGCAGCGCCGGTGAATCCTTGGGCAGGTCGATATTGTATTCCTTGGCCTTGTACATGATGTTGCTGGCACCGGAAAGCTCCGAAACAAGCACGCGGCGCTTGTTGCCGACAAGTTCCGGATCGATGTGCTCATAAGTTTCCGGATGGCGCAGCAATGCCGACACGTGCATGCCGCCTTTGTGTGCAAAAACCATCCGCCCGACGAAGGGTTGGCGCTCATCGGGCTTCACGTTCGCCAGCTCGCTCACGTAACGGGAAACCTCGGTGAGAGTGCGCATCTGCTCGGGGGTGATGCACTGAAAGCCCATCTTCAGCTGCAAATTGGGAATCACTTGAATCAGGTCGGCATTTCCGTTGCGCTCACCGAAGCCGTTGATCGTACCTTGGACATGTCTCGCCCCGGCTTCAACCGCAGCGAGGGTGTTCGCTACGCCCAAGCCGGAATCGTTGTGCGTATGAACCCCAATCCGTACATCCGGAAACGCTTCGACAACAGTGCGGGTAATGTCGTAGACCTGTCGGGGCAGCGAACCGCCGTTGGTGTCGCACAAAACCAATACCGACGCTCCGCCCCGCACCGCCGCCCGCAGTGTTTCGAGCGCATATTCCGAATCGGCTTTATAGCCGTCGTAAAAATGTTCAGCATCGTAAACCACTTCGAGCCCATGCGCTTTCAAATAAGCGACACTTTCTTCGATCATGCGCAAATTTTCTTCCAGTGTCGTGCGCAGAGCGTTCGTTACGTGGAAAGTCCACGACTTCCCAAAAATCGCCGCGATTTTCACACCGGAAGCAATGAGCGCAGCCAAATTGGCATCGTCTTCGGGGGAGATCCCGGCGCGCCGCGTGCTGCCAAAAGCGCTTATGACGGCGTGGCTCAGCTCCAGATCTTTGGCGCGTTGGAAAAACTCGATATCTTTCGGATTGGAACCCGGCCAGCCACCCTCAATGATATCGATTCCAAACTTATCCAAACGCTGAGCGATTTTCAGCTTGTCGTCAACACTTAACGAGATCCCCTCACCCTGCGTGCCGTCACGCAGCGTGGTATCGTAGAGTTCTACGGATTGCATGGGCTTTAACTCCTCCAATTTCGAGGTAAATCAAAGAAGAAATCGCGGTTACACACCGGTCACCTTAGATTTGCCTTCACTTGGATCTGCTGTCCCGGTCATTCGAGCATACACCATTTTGTTGATCGCTTGCAAATACGCCCGCGCGCTCGCCTCGATCACGTCCACCGACGCGCCGCGCCCGACGTACACGTTTCCGTTGTCCCGGATGCGAACGGAAACTTCGCCGAGTGCGTCTTTGCCGGCAGTCACCGCCTGAAGCGAATAACTTTCGAGATCGATCTTCAAGCCGGTGATACGGTCGATCGCATTGTACACGGCGTTCACCGGCCCGTCGCCGCAGGCGGCTTCTTGATACGCCTCATCATCTTTGATGATGCGAACCGTGGCCGTCGCGACCGCCTTGTTGCCGGTGGTCACTTGCAGGTAATCGAGCTTATACATTTCGGGCGCCTGTACGAGCCTTTCTTCAACAATAGCCTGAATGTCCTTCTCTGAAATGTCTTTCTTTCGATCAGTTAAGGCAATAAAACTTTCGTATGCCCGGTTGATCTCTTCTTCGCTCAAGTCTTCATAACCCATCTCACGCAGCCGGGCTCGGAAAGCGTGACGTCCCGAGTGCTTGCCGAGGACCAAACGGCTTTCCGGCAGACCGATGGATTGGGGAGTCATAATTTCATAGGTGCGGCGTTCCTTGAGCATTCCATCTTGGTGAATGCCTGATTCGTGAGCGAACGCGTTTTCCCCGACAATCGCCTTGTTCGGCTGCACCTGCACGCCGGTCAACGTAGAGACAAGACGGCTGGTGCGATAAATCTGCTCCGTCACGATGCCCGTCGTCGTTTTGTAATAATCGGCGCGGGTGCGGAGCGCCATGACGATTTCCTCGAGTGCCGCGTTGCCCGCCCGCTCGCCCAAGCCGTTGATCGTGCATTCCACTTGCTGCGCGCCGGCGGCAACGGCGGCCAATGAATTGGCGACCGCCAATCCTAAATCATTGTGGCAGTGCACACTGATGATGGCCTTCTCGATTCCCTTCGTATTTTCGCGGATATACCGAATGAGCTCGGCGTACTCGCCGGGCGTCGTATACCCGACCGTATCGGGAACGTTGATCGTCGTCGCACCGGCTTCTATGACCGCCTCGAACACTCGGCACAAGAAAGCCGGATCGCTGCGCGTCGCGTCTTCCGCCGAAAATTCGACGTCGTCGACGTACCGACGTGCACGACGCACGGCTTCGACCGCCATTTCAAGCACCTCATCGGGCGTCTTGGACAGCTTGTATTTCATGTGAATATCCGACGTCGCGATGAAGGTGTGAATACGCGGTTTGGCCGCGCCGCTGACCGCCTCGGCAGCCCGGTCGATGTCTCCAGGGAGCGCACGCGCCAACGCGGCGATGATGGGTCCTCTCACCGCGTTGGCAATCGTGCGGACGGATTCGAAATCTCCCTGGGATGCTTGCGGAAAGCCAGCTTCAATGACGTCAACCCCAAGGCGCTCCAACTGGCGGGCAATTTCCAGTTTTTCTTCGGTGTTTAAATTGATGCCGGGCGATTGTTCGCCATCCCGAAGGGTGGTATCGAAGATCCGTATTTGGTTCACCTGAGTGCCTGCCTCCTTAACCGGCCACGCGGGATTGTCGCCAGCATGCTTCCCCGCCGGACCGCTACCATTCCGCAAGCCTGATTTCGCTCAACGCTTCGATTTCGTTCAACTGTTCCATGACCGTTTCAGGCAAGTTTTGATCGACGCCGAGCACCATGACGGCATCGTCGCCGACCTGCTTGCGGCCGACCTGCATAAATCCGATGTTGACATCAGCCTTGCCCAAAACGGTTCCGACTTGCCCGATGATACCGGGCCGGTCGAGGTTGCGTGCGACAAGCAAGCGGCCTTGCTCGGTTACATTGAGACGGTAGCCGTTGATGTCGACAAGAGCCGGCTTGTTTCCTTGGACGACCGTACCGGAAACGTTCACCGTGCCGCGCTCACCCGTGGCTCGAATGGAGATCAGATTGGGATAGTCCTTGACCTTGGCTTCTCGAATTTCGACGAGGGAAAGCCCGCGTTCTTCCGCAAAGAGCCGCGCGTTGACGTAGTTGACTTGTTCGTGCAGTACCGGGGAGAGCATCCCCTTCAAGACGGCAGTCGTCAAAGCGCTGCTCTCCAGCTCCGCCGCTTCCCCTCCGAAGATCACTTCAATGCGTTCGTGGCCGCCGTGGAAGAGCCCCGTAAACAAGCGGCCGAGCCGTTCCGCCAGATCGAGGTACGGTTCCAAGGCCTCAAAATGTTCGCCTTTGAACATCGGAGCGTTGACCGCATTGCGGACCGGCTTGCCCTGCAAAGCGAGGACCATCGCTTCCGCGACGTCCATGGCTACACGAACCTGCGCTTCATGCGTCGACGCGCCGAGGTGCGGAGTGGCTACAAGGTTGGGGGCTTTCAGCAGCCGCTCATTGGTCGGGGGCTCATCGACGAAGACGTCGAGCGCCGCACCGGCGATGCGTCCGCTTTCGAGTGCATCCGCCAACGCCTCTTCGTCAATGATGCCGCCGCGGGCACAGTTGATCAATCGTGCCTCGGGCTTCATCATCGCTAAACGCTCGCGGTTGATCAAGTTTTCCGTCTGCTTGGTCAACGGCGTATGTATGGTGATGAAATCGGCCCTGCGGCAGATGTCGTCGATGTCGGTCAGCTCGATGCCCAGCTTCTTTGCCCGCTCCGGAGGGATGTACGGGTCGTATCCGAGCACCTGCACGCCAAAGCCCCGGGTCCGGCGAACCACTTCGATACCGATGCGGCCCAATCCAATAACGCCGAGAATCTTGCCGTCGAGCTGAACACCCATAAATTCTTTTCGGGCCCAGCGTCCTTCGTGGACGAGCGCATGGTGAGCCTGCGGAATTTGCCGTGCCATAGAAAGGAGCATGGCAATGGTATGTTCAGCCGCTGCAATGGTGTTGCCGTCCGGCGAATTGATCACCAAGATGCCGCGCTTCGTGGCTGCTTCGACGTCGATGTTGTCGACGCCGACTCCCGCACGTGCGATGACTTTGAGCCGGTCGGCAGCCGCAATCACCCTCGCGTTCACCTGGGTGCCGCTGCGAACCACCAGGCCGTCAAAAGCACCGATTTCCCGAACGAGCTCGTCCTCGGACCATTCGGTTTCGACGTGTACCTCCACATCGGGAAAGGACTGGAGGCACTCGATCCCCTCTTTCGCGAGGGGATCACTGACTAGGATTCGGAACGCCATTGAATCCACACCTCCTGTGCCGCGCGCACGCCGGCACCACCCTCGATGGGTTGTCCTGCCCGCATCAAGCCGACTTCAATGGCCGCCAATGTGGTCAGCATGTCAAGCGGCGTCGCATATCCCATATGGCCGATGCGGAAAATGCGGCCGCTGAGCTCAGCTTGTCCCCCAGCGAGAACGACCCCGCATTCCTGAGAGACGATTTTCCGGAACGCTTCGACGTCGAACGAATCGATAATGCCGACCGCGGTCAGCGTAGGCGAAGCCCATTTTTCGTCGACGTACAGCGGCAAGCCCAACGCTCGGATGCCCGCACGGACCATGTCGCGCAACAGCCGATGGCGGGCAAACGTGTTTTCGAGCCCTTCTTCGAGAATGAGCCGCAGCGCTTCTTCCAAACCGAAGATCAGGGAAACGGCCGGAGTGTACGGAGTTTGTCCCTTGGCCACTCCTTTGCGGTAGGCCGGCAAATTGAAATAATAGCGATGCGACTGAACGGACTCCATACGCTTCCAGGCAGCTTCCTGCGCGGCGACAAAACTCAGGCCCGGCGGCAGCATCAAGCACTTCTGCGACCCGGAAACGACGACATCGACGCCCCATTCGTCCATCGGCAGCGGTGCCCCGCCGAGTCCGCTCACGGCGTCGACGACGATCATCGCTCCGTGCTCATGCGCTACTTTGGTCAACCCTTCAATGTCGTTGAGCACGGCGGTCGACGATTCATTCTGTGTCGCGAAAACCAGGCTGATTTCCGGATGGGCCGCCAGCTTTTCGGCCACTTGTTGGGGATCTGCACCTTCGCCATACGGATATTCGAGGACAACCGCACGGCCCCCGAACGCTTCCACGAGTTCCTGCCAACGCTCGCCGAATTTGCCGCCGACAAGCACGAGGGCGCTGTCGCCCGGCGAGACGAGGTTGGCCACCGCAGCCTCCATTGCAGCCGTGCCGGAGCCTGCCAAAATGGCAATCTCGCTTTCCGTCTGAAAAATTTGCTGCAGCCCTTCGTGGACACGCTTCATGACTTTGGTGAAGTCACCGCTGCGATGCCCGATCATCGTGCGGGATATCGCACGCTGTACTGAAGGTGGTACCGGCGAAGGGCCGGGAATCCGCAGTTGCTTAGCTTCGTCGAACAAAGCTCTTGCCTCCAATGCTCGTAAAGAAGGCGGGGCGGGGGTTGGGCTGCCTGCCCGGTTTCGGTGGGCAAACCTAAACTTTGGCAGCTTTCAGGCCCCGCCGCCACCACTCCATCGGCTCAAAGTTTCTCCGGAGCGCTTGCACGCTCTCTGCAGGCAGAACGCGAACAACGTTGCCTTACTTGCTTTGAATCCAGGGCATCATGGCCCGAAGTTTCTTTCCAACCTCTTCGATCGGATGGTTGGCTTCCTTCTGGCGAATCGCGTTGAAGGATGCACGGTTTGCCTGATTTTCAAG
Organism: uncultured bacterium; assembly: GCA_937983075.1. Lineage (GTDB taxonomy): Bacteria > Bacillota > Limnochordia > DTU080 > JAAYLA01 > CALKAQ01. The sequence continues at coordinate 49,448 of CALKAQ010000119.1, forward strand.
AATCCATTCGCGGGCGAACCGCCCTTCTTGAATGTCGGCGAGCACCCGCCGCATCTCGGCACGGGTTTCTTCCGTGATAATGCGCTTTCCGACGGTAACGTCGCCGTATTCGGCGGTATCCGAAATCGAATAGCGCATGTAGCTGATGCCGCCTTCGTAAATGAGGTCGACGATGAGTTTCAACTCGTGCAGGCATTCGAAATAGGCCACTTCGGGCTGGTAGCCGGCTTCAACCAGCGTGTCAAAACCGGCGCGGATCAGTTCGGACAAGCCGCCGCAGAGGACCACCTGTTCACCGAAAAGATCGGTTTCGGTTTCCTCTTTGAAGGTGGTTTCAATGACGCCGGCACGCGTACAGCCGATGCCGCGGGCATATGCGAGCGCCCGGGCTTTGGCTTCGCCCGAATAGTCCTGATATACGGCCATGAGACCCGGGACGCCCTGACCTTGCTCGTACATCCGGCGCACGAGGTGGCCCGGGCTCTTCGGCGCTACCATGACCACGTCCACATTTTGGGGTGGAACAATTTGGTTGAAGTGCACGTTGAATCCGTGTGAGAAAACGAGCACTTTGCCTTCGCTGAGATGCGGCTCGATTTCTTCTGCATAAACTTTTGCCGCCACCTGATCCGGCACCAGCATGACGATGACGTCGGCCACCTTGGCGGCTTCCGCTGCGGAAACGGGTTCAAAGCCGTCAGCCACAGCCTGGTTGTAATTCGCGCTGCCGGGCCGATTCGCCACAATCACGTCGAGTCCGCTGTCACGCAAGTTTTGAGCGTGAGCGTGTCCTTGGCTGCCGTAGCCGACGACGGCAATCTTTTTCCCCTGAAGCGGAGTGAGCTCGGCATCTTTGTCGTAGTACATGGTTGCCATAATCATGGCCCTCCTTGAAATATGTAATAACAAAGTTTCGCGAAAAGCAATAAGCAGAATGAAAGGCACGAAAAGCGCCGGTCCGGCCAACCCCTGGCTGGCCGGACCGGGACGGTTCCATCAGTCAGCCGTGTGGGCTAGGCAATTCGCGATGAACGCACACCCGTCGTCGATGCACGGTTGCCTCGTGCCATCGCAATCACACCGGTTCGTACGAGCTCTATAATACCAAACGGCTGCAAAAGGTTGAGCATGGCACGAACCTTGCCCTCATCTCCGGTCAGCTCGATGACGAGGGAGTGTTCGCCGACATCGACCACGTTCGCCCGGAAAATCTGGACGATCTGCAAAATTTCCGTGCGTGTCGTCGCATCGGCTTTCACTTTGATGAGCACGAGCTCACGCTCGACCATCGACTCATGGGTGAGGTCTTGGACCTTTAAAACGTCAATGAGCTTGTGCAGATTTTTGATGATCGATTCGATATTGCATTTTTCGCCGTCGACCACAATAACCATGCGAGCCAGCTCAGGGTTTTCCGTCTCCCCGACGGCTATGGACTCGATGTTGTATCCACGGCGGCTGAACAGCCCGGCTACCCGAGACAGCACCCCGGGCTTGTTTTGCACGGTTACAGAGAGCGTGTGTTTCACGATTCCAGCCTCCCCTTCAGACCGACCATTTCTGCGACTGATTGACCGGACGGAATCATGGGAAACACATTCTCTTCTTCGGCTACGTGGATGTCGAGCAAGAACGGTCCAGGGTGATCCGCCGCTTTTCTCAGCGCAGGGAGGAGCTCCTCCGGTTTCGTCACCCGAAGTGCCGGCACGTCGTACGCTTCGGCCAGCTTGACGAAATCGGGATTGTCATGCAGGTCGGAATGCGAGTAATGGCCTTGGTAGAACAGTTGTTGCCATTGCCGCACCATACCCAAGTACGAGTTGTTGATAATGGCGATTTTCACCGGGATGTCGTACGTTTTGACCGTCGCCAGTTCCTGAGCGTTCATCTGGAAACCGCCGTCGCCGGTAACCGCCCAGACCTGTCGGTCGGGCCGCCCGACCGCTGCGCCGATAGCTGCCGGGAAGCCGAAGCCCATAGCTCCAAGACCGCCCGATGAAATGTGCGACCTCGGATGACGGAACTTGTAGTATTGTGCCAGCCACATTTGATGCTGACCGACGTCAGCTGCGCAGATGGCCTCTCCGTTGGTCACTTCATAAATCGCTTCGATGACCGCCTGGGGCATGATGACGCCTTCTTGCGGATAGTAAGTGAGCGGATACTCACGCTTCCACTCGTCAATTTGTGCCAGCCAAGCGTCCTCGCGCTTTTCACGCACTTTTTCAATCAACACTTGAAGCACGGCCTTGACATCGCCGACAATCGGAACGTCCGCCGGACGGTTCTTGCCGATTTCGGCGGGATCGATGTCAATGTGAATGACTTTGGCGTGCGGAGCGAAACGCTTCAAGTCGCCCGTCACCCGGTCATCGAAACGAGCGCCGCAGGCAATCAGCAAGTCGCATTCGTTGACGGCCCAGTTGGCGTAGACGGTGCCGTGCATGCCGAGCATGCCGAGCGACAACGGGTGATCGCCGGGGAATGCTCCCAGGCCCATCAACGTCATGGTCGTCGGCAGGTTCGCCTTTTCAGCGAGACGACGCACTTCTTCGTGTGCTCCCGATGCGATGACACCGCCACCGACGTAGAGCACGGGGCGCTTTGAACCCGCAATGAGTTTGGCCGCCTCGAGAATCTGCCGAATATGGCCTTTGTACGTCGGTTTGTAGCCGGGCAGATCGGGTTGTTCCGGATATTCGAACTTGATCTTGGTTGTCGATACATCCCGCGGCAAGTCGACCAGTACCGGGCCCGGTCTACCGGTTGTCGCAATATGAAACGCCTCACGAATCACACGCGGCAGATCCTGCGCGTTGCGCACGAGGAAATTGTGCTTGGTAATCGGCAACGTAATGCCGGTGATGTCGGCTTCTTGAAACGCGTCGGTGCCGATCGCCGTTGTAGCAACATTTCCGGTGAAGCAGACAAGTGGAATTGAATCCATATAAGCGTCGGCTATCGGGGTGACCAAATTCGTTGCCCCGGGGCCCGAAGTAGCCAACACTACTCCCGGTTTGCCCGTAGCACGAGCGTACCCCTCCGCCGCGAAGGCGCCACCTTGTTCATGCCGCACCAACAAATGTCGAATATCTGCTGAATACAGCACATCGTAGATCGGCAGCACCGCGCCGCCGGGATATCCGAAAATGACTTCGACACCTTCTGCTTTCAGGCATTCGACAAATGCCTGACCTGCGGTCATTTCCACTGGTGTCGACTTCTTACTTTGTTCTTCCGGTTGACGCATCTCCAAAGCTGCCATGACGCAAGTTCCTCCTCGGCTTTTTTCCCAGTTGGACGGCGCTTTTTTGGATTCACCACAGCTGCCCACCAACATCTGCTCGGTTACTGCAAAGCCCCCAAAATGAAAGAACCTCCCGTACACCTGACACAACAGACTCAGGGACGAGAGGATTTCGACAATCCTTCGCGGTACCACCCGGAATTCGTTATTAGCCTCGCGGCTAACAACCTCAACCTCTTGGCAAAAAGTTCCAGAACAGTAAACAGCCATGCGATCAACGCATAACTTTTTTACCAAGAGTGCGCTGTAACGGGCGCTGTTGAGGTGATTGTACTTGCGAACACAACCACGCTCAACCTTAAACCCGACGAAGGCCTACTGGGGCCGCCGCCCTGAGCGGTGACCTGTTCAACCTGTGGCTCCAGGGGGAGCTAGCGGCACCCAACGGCACCGGTTCGCAGCAACCACCGGCTCTCTGCAGCCGACAACGGGGTACCATTTCGCCCTTTCATTGCCTTTAGGCGGGCCCGGACGATCTACCAGGCCTTGAATTGTTCACAAAGATTTTCTTCAGCATACCCCGTCACAAGTTGCATGTCAAGAGTAGGTTTTGGGTGGTTAATTCGACGCCGCCAAAGAAGGCCGCGTTGTCTTGATTCTCGATTTCAGAAAACGCCCCAAACGACGGATTCCCTCTACGATTTGTTCGTCGCTTGCCTGGCTGTATGCGAGCCGAATCGTGTTTTTACCGGTTCCGTCAGCGAAAAAGGCCCCGCCGCCGACATAAGCGACCCGCTCTTCCTCCATCGCATCGAGCAGCATGGCCTGTGCGTCCATGTAAGGCGGCAGCGTCACCCAGATGAAAAATCCGCCTTCGGGATAAGTCCATTCCACTTCCTCCGGAAAGTGTTCGCCCAAGGCAGCCAACATGAGATCCCGCTTGCGGCGATACAGGTTCTTCAGCTCGACAAGAAGCGGCTCCAGCAAGTTTCTGCGATGAAACTCCAGGACAAGCTGTTGTCCAAATGATCCACCGCAAAGGTCCGTACCTTGCTTGGCAATGGCCAGCTTTTGAATAACCGTTTCGTCGCCGACGATCCAACCGACACGGATGCCGGGCAGAAAGACTTTGGAGTATGAGCCAAGGTAGAAAACGCGTCCATAGGCGTCAAACGTCTTGATGTGCGGCTGGCCCGATCCTTCGAAGCGGAGCTCGCCGTACGGGTTATCCTCGATGACGATGAAATCGTATTCCTCTGCCAGTTCCACGATACGGGCGCGGCGCTCTCGGCTCAAGGTGACACCCGTCGGGTTGTGGAAATTCGGAATGATATAGCACAGTTTCGGCATCGGCAGCCCTTCCCGGCGGCGCTGTTCGAGCACGGCCTCGAGCTCATCGGTGCGAATGCCGTCGTTGTCGAGCGTAACGCTGATGGGATCCGCCAAATAGTTCGTCATGGCGGACAGGCCCCCGATGTACGTCGGTTTTTCCACGATGATCGGGTCGTGCCGATTGAGAAACACCTTGCCCAAAAGGTCGAGCGCCTGCTGCGAGCCGCCCGTCACCAAAACATTTTCCGCCCGGACGTCGATGCCTTGTCGCCGCATGTTTTCCGCGATCGCTTCACGCAGTCCGTAAAACCCTTCCGTCGGGCCGTACTGCAACGCCGCCCCGGACGGATCCATGGCCAATTCAGCCGAAATTTCAGCGACCAAATCGCGGGGAAACGCCTCTACAGAAGGAAAGCCTCCCCCAAAGGAAATGATGTCCGAACGCTCCGTCAGTTTGAACGTGTCGCGAATGGCGCTTGCCTTCATGTTGGCAGCACGTGCAGCCATTAATTGATTCCATACTGGGGGCATGAAATCCACTCTCCTTCGTATTCCGGTCAACCCGAACTTTGACAATTAAAAAACGTCTCACATCTCCGGCGTATGCCCAGAGACGGGAGACGCTTCCCGCGGTACCACTCTGGTTACCTCCCACGCGCAGCACGCGCCTGAAAGGTCACTCGAAACACGTTAACGGCGTGTGAACCGGCCTGCTCTCCAGGCTGCTCGGGAAGTGGCCTACTGGGCGCCAGGGGCACCTTCGCAGCTACAAGGATGCCTCTCTGAACCTGACGTTGTCCAGCTTCGTTTCCCTCATCGCAAACGATACGTATTCTATTCAATGTCATCCACGGAATCAAAAAAGCTCCGCCTCCGTATGGGGCGAAGCTGCTGCTCGCGGTACCACCCATGTTCGTCGGTAAAAACCGACCTCACTCCACAAAGGGACGGAGGATAACGGTCTCCGTAGTCAAACTTCACCGGTTTGCTTACTTGACCCACCGAACAGCGAGGTCGTTCGGCAAACAGCTTGGAGGGGGCTCCCAATCGGCCTAGGACTGCTTTGCACCGACCAGCAGCTCTCTACACCTAGGGATCGATTAGTTCGTCCTCCGCATTGCCTTTTTCACACTCGTTTTCCTACAAGTGTAGCAGAGCCAATACACCACGTCAAGTATTTCCCAAATGATTTCCCGGGAAATGTGCGGCGGAACCGAACCGCAACGCCGTCCGGTTCCGCCATCCGTCCCTTCTTATACCATCAAGCCGTGTCGCAGCCGGTATTTGCCGACAGACTGAAAGCGCTGCAAGTATTCTTGCAAGGAATACGGCTGCAACGCGCGGCCTGCTTTGCGTTCCTGCAGCACGCGCAGCATCGCCGCCGCCGTGTCGAGCGACGTGATGCACGGCACCCGAAATTCCACGGCGGCGCGACGCATCTGAAATCCGTTGCGCTCCGGAATTTTGCCGCGCGTCGGCGTATTGAGCAGCAAATCGACCTTGCCTTCCTTGATGGCGTCAAGCACATCCGGGTGCCCCTCGCCGATCTTGAACAATCGCTGCACCGGAATGCCGGCCGACTCGAGCAGATCGGCGGTTCCGCTGGTAGCCATGAACGAGTAACCGAGTTCAGCGAACGAGCGCAAAAGCTCCAGCCCTTCGGCCTTGTCCTTGTCGGCCAATGTCGCCAAAATGGTGCCGCGATCAGCCATGCGCCCACCTGCCGCGACGACCGCCTTGTAAATCGCGGCGTCCGCGTTTTCGTCGATGCCGAGCACCTCCCCCGTCGACTTCATTTCGGGGCCGAGGAAAATATCGACCGCGTTCATCTTCTCAAAGCTGAATACGGGCGCTTTCACCGAAACGTAAGGCGGCGGTTCCAACAAGCCGTCCGGATAGCCGTAATCCGCCAACTTTTCGCCGAGCATGCAACGGGTTGCCAAAGCGACCATCGGCACACCCGTCACCTTGCTGACGAAAGGAACGGTTCGGCTGGCTCGCGGATTCACTTCGATGACGTACACTCGGTCGCCTTCGATGACGAACTGCACGTTCACTAGGCCGACCGCGCCTAACCCTAACGCCATACGCCGTGTGTAATCGACAATGCGCTCCACTTGGCTTTTCGTCAACGATTGATGCGGGAAAAGCGAATACGAGTCGCCCGAGTGCACACCCGCACGTTCAATGTGCTCCATGATGCCCGGAATCAGCACTTGCTCGCCGTCGCAAATGGCATCGACTTCAACTTCCATGCCGCTGATGTAACGATCGACGAGCACCGGATGATCGGGCGTCACCTTCACGGCGGTTTTCATGTATTCATACAGCTCGGACTCGTTGTGGACGATTTCCATGGCTCGACCGCCCAACACGTAGGAAGGCCGAACCATCAAGGGGAAGCCGATTTTCAAGGCAAACCCCATCGCTTCTTCCAACGACGTCGCCGCCTTGCCTTCCGTTTGCGGAATGCCCAGGCGCCGCAGGAAAGCTTCAAACCGCTCACGGTCTTCGGCCAAATCGATGCTGTCGACGGACGTACCGAGAATGCGCACGCCCCGCGCGGCCAGCGGCGCCGCCAAATTGATGGCCGTCTGACCGCCGAACTGCACGACAACTCCTTCCGGCTTTTCTTTTTCGATGATGTTCAAGACGTCTTCCACGGTGAGCGGTTCAAAATACAAGCGGTCGGAGGTGTCAAAGTCGGTGCTCACCGTCTCGGGGTTGTTGTTGACGATAATCGCTTCGTATCCCGCTTCTTGCAAAGCCCAAGCCGAGTGGACCGAACAGTAGTCGAACTCGATGCCTTGGCCAATGCGGATGGGTCCGGAACCGAGCACCAACACTTTCGGCCGGTCGCTCGGCCTGGCGTCGTCGTGTTGATCGTAAGTCGAATAGAAGTACGGAGTGGCCGCTTCATATTCGGCTGCACACGTATCGACCATCTTATATTTCGGCAGCACGCCATGTTCGCTGCGCCATTCACGGATGGCCAATTCCGATACTCCGAGGAGCCGGGACAAATAGCTGTCCGCAAAGCCCATTTGCTTCGCCCGGGCCATCAGTTCCGCTTCAGCCGGGCCCCAGCTCGTCCACGGCACGGCGCGCAGCCGCTCCTGAAGCGTCGTTTCCATCTGAATGATTTTGTGGATGCGGTCGATGAACCAGTAGTCTATCGCCGTGATCTGATGGATCTCTTCTCGGGGAATCCCACGGCGCAGCGCTTCGGCCAAGACGAAAATGCGTTCGTCATCGACCACTTTGAGCTGTTGACGAATTTGTTCGGTCGAAAGGTCCTTCAGCTTGTCCAGCTGCAGACCGTCGAGGCCGATTTCCAGCGAGCGGACAGCCTTTTGCAGCGCTCCTTCAAACGTGCGGTCGATGGCCATTACCTCGCCTGTCGCCTTCATTTGAGTGCCGAGGGTGCGGTTGGCCGTTGTAAACTTGTCGAAAGGCCAGCGCGGAAACTTGATGACACAGTAGTCGAGGGACGGCTCAAAAAAGGCAGTCGTCTTTTGCGTAATCGGGTTCGTGATTTCCGGCAAGGTGAGCCCGATGCCGATTTTCGCCGCGACCTTGGCAATGGGATATCCGGTCGCCTTCGAGGCAAGGGCGCTGGAACGGCTGACACGCGGATTCACTTCGATGACGTAGTACTCGAAGCCTGTAGGTGAAAGAGCAAACTGCACGTTGCAGCCGCCTTCGATGCCGAGCGCCCGGATGATCTTAAGCGCCGCGCTGCGCAGCATCTGGTGTTCTTTGTCGGTCAGCGTCTGTGAAGGAGCGACGACGATGGAATCGCCCGTATGGATTCCGATGGGATCGATGTTTTCCATGTTGCAGACCGTGATGCAGTTATCAGCGGCGTCGCGAATGACCTCGTATTCAATTTCTTTCCAACCGGCCAGACTGCGTTCCAGGAGAACCTGCTTAATCGGGGAGTTCTTCAGGCCGCGTCCCACGATTTCGCGCAGTTCGTCTTTGTTGTTTGCGATGCCGCCCCCCGATCCGCCGAGCGTAAACGCCGGCCGGACAATGATCGGGTAGCCGATTTGTTCGGCGAATTCAAACGCTGCTGCGAGCGAATCGGCGATGGTGCTTTCAGCTACCGGTTCGCCGATCGATTCCATGGTCTGCTTGAACAAATCGCGGTCTTCGGCCTTCCGAATGGATTCCAGCGGAGTCCCGAGAAGCCGAACTCCGAATTTTTCGAGCACACCCGATTCTGCAAGGGCTACCGCCATATTGAGACCGGTTTGCCCGCCTAAGGTAGGGAGCAAGCCGTCAGGGCGTTCTTTTTCGATGATCCGTGCGATGAACTCAGGCTCAAGAGGTTCCAAATATACGGCATCGGCCACTTCGGGATCGGTCATGATCGTGGCCGGATTGGAATTGACAAGGATGACCTCCATTCCCTCTTCTTTGAGGGCTTTGCAAGCTTGGGTTCCGGCGTAGTCAAACTCAGCCGCCTGACCGATGACGATCGGCCCCGATCCGATCACCATGATACGGCGCAGCCCTTCAGCTTTGGGCATTCCCTACACACTCCTCAGAAAGCGGCGACGTTCTCGGTTTGTATGCGCCGCAGCGCAAAAACTTCAACCCTTT
>CALKAQ010000120.1 GCA_937983075.1 uncultured bacterium
ACCGGGCGGCCCTGACGAACGCCTAACCAAACCAGTTGGTGTTGGAGAAGTCCTCGTCGTCGAAGTCGTCGGCAGGGCGTTTCTTGCTCTGCGGCTGGGTTGAGACCTGCTCCCGTTGAGGCGGCTCCGCAGGAGGAGCCGGAGCTGCCGCAGGCTGAGGCGTGGGTTCAGGCTCGGCCTCCTCAGCTTCGCCGAACTGGAAGGTGGAGTCTTCCGCTTCACGCCGCTGAAGCCACTGATTCTTGGCGTTGGGGTCGTCTTTTTCCTCGCGACGTTGCTCCGCTTGTCTGTCCAGTTCTCTACAGCGCTCTTCGTTGGCTTGTCGCCGTTGCTCGGCACGTTCGGCCATCTCTTGAGAACGCTGGCGTACGCGTTCGGCAATGGCCGCTGACCGAGCATTGGTCCGCGAGGTGATCTCTGCGAGTCGCTCCAACAGTTTCGGGTTTGCATTCGAAGTCAATGTGCTTCAGCCTTCCCAAGCCGCGATCAGCGCGTAAACCGCACGGGTACATCCGCGGTGTTGTCGCCGATAGTTCCACTGATGCGAACAGTGTTCGAGAAAGTCTCGAAGATGTTGCCTTCGACGCGGTAAGCGCTGGAGGTCCGTTCCTGGTCGCCGCCTTGGCCCCCTCCGGCGCCGCCGCCCATAGCGCCCATGCCGCCCATCATTCCCATGCCAGAGGCTGACGAGCTCCCTGCACCGCCGCCTTGGGACATTCCTGCGGGGATGTCCCCACCGGGCGCCGTACCGAGGTTCGCACCCGAAGGTGTGGACTGGCCACGGGATTCGGAGTCCGAAAACGACCCCAGATCACTACCCCCTCCCCCACCGCCGAACGCGGTTCCACCGCTGCCTCCGCTGACGGCCTGGGGATGCGTGGTGCTCGACGAGCTGGAATCCCCACTGCTTTCCATGGACTCGTTCACTGTGTTGTCCGCGGAAACGTCTATGCCGGGGTCCACGGTGCCTTCCGAAGATCCGTGGAACTCAGGTGATGAAGACGCCGCGAAAGCTTCCCCACCCGTGGGCGCACTCGCGTCGGCACTGGGCCCGGGCGCGCCCCCACCTTCGCCGCCCACCACACCTGCATCGGGGGCCGACTGCCCTGCCTGCCGGGAAGTCGGCGCGGATTCCGTGGCCGATGGCTGCGGACCAAGACCACGTGGCCCCGCTTCTTGGCCTTCAGTCTCTCCAAGGGTGTACGTCACGGGCTCGCCGTCTCCGTTGTCGACAGTCACCACTGTCGGCCCGTCCGGCCCTTCCGGCTGCTCCGCAACAATTTTTAGATCCCCATCCTCGATGTGGATCTTTCCGTCGGGGCCCGGTCGATACACCTTCTCAGTTACTGCATCAGATCCCTGAGGGCCAAATTCCGTCTCTTCTCGTCTGCTTTCTTCGGCGCCCTCTGCCTCGCCGTCTTCTTCACTGAAATCGAGCTGGTACTCACTCGGCTCGCCGGAACCATCGTCTATGGTGATGGCCATTTCGCCGTCTTCGGTCGGCTCGGTGAGCGTGAGCGTGTTGTCACCGTGCTCGACCGTCAGTTTTTCAAGGTCGTCAACATTCTTGATCGGCTCTCCCGTCTCCGGGTCGATCGGATAGGGATCGCCAGTCTCCGGGTCCACCTCCAAAGGCTCACCCGTAACAGGATTTGTGCCCGCTGCCTCGTCCCCAGGGAGGTCTATACCGGCACCACCACCGATGGGCACTCCGCCGCCTCCGCCGGTGCTGATACCTCCACCGCCGCCGGCACCTATGCCTCCACCGGCCCCTACGCCTCCGCCTGCACCGATACTACCGCTTATGCCTTCGGTATCACCCAGACCGTCCTTGCCGCCACCGGGATCAGCAAACGGGTCAGGCTCGAGCCCCTCACCGAGCAGCTGCATCGTCTCCATGTAAGCTGCGTCGATTCCGGCAACAAATTCCGCCGCGTGACTGTGGATCGAGGAGGCTTTCTGTTGGTAATCCGCGCAGAACTCACCGAGCTTGGTCTTCACCTCGGCGAGCGCACTCTCCATTTTTTGCGTTTCCTCACGGATATTATCCTCCGTGATCTCTTCAGCTACAATATAGCCAATAATAGAGGCGATTGGATTAATGGCAGAAAAACCCCATTTAAGAGGGTTTGAAAAGAATTCTACGAAATGATCCCAAAAACCCTTACTCTCGATCTCCTCGATCTTCGCATGCAAATCAGCGATTACACCGGGGAGCTCTTTCGCTGCATTGATAAGGTCATCGACCTGATGCGGCGACAGTTCCGCGACTGTACCGGAACCGTACACCTCTAACACGCGGTGCACAAAGTTGACAACGTTCTGCTGAACCGCATCGACCCCCGCCCGGAGGTTGTCTGGCGCAGTCTTCAACGCCTGCGACAAATCCCCTGAACCCTTGACGAGATTGTTGTTGACCTGCTCAGCCGCAGCCTTGGCATCACCGGTCCAGTCAGACGTATTGCTACCCCATGCCCTCTCGAGGGCATCCATTCCATCCCTGACACTGGAATGAGCCTTGCGCAACATGTCAGCATCAGCATGAAAAGCCCCGAAGTCGATACCGCGGAATTCATCGAGCCCATCACGGATACTCTTCGGGTCAATACCAGAATGAGAGTAAGTAGCGCCCGCGCTAGCGACAGCAGACCCGCCACTACCTCCGATGGATGACGTGTCTACCGTTACTACATCATAGCTCTGGGCCTCGGCCGGCATGGGCGCCGACTCGATAAGGCCACTAGCCTCCTGGTAACGCGGATAGAATTCATCGAAAAGCTTGAGAGCAGGCTCCGCTTCGTCGATTATTTCATCAGATGTGGAGAAACCCCCGCCATTCAGATTTTCCTGCGCACGCTGCACATCACCGGCGTTCTTGAGGCGCTCTGAAAACCTTTTTCCGTTCAGTGAATTCCGCGCGTGGTCCATGTTCTCATGTACAGCGTTCCCGCCCTTCATGAGGTCAACAGGATCAGCGCCAACTTCACGGGCGTAATCTAAAAGCTCTTGGCCATCCAGGCGTCCCGCGTTCTTCAACGCGTAAAGAAAATTCTTCCTATCTTGGACATCAACACTGGGGTCAGCGAGAAGCTCTTGCATCTCGTCGAGATCCTGGGAGGTGAATTCTTTGTCGACGAATTCCCGCTGCTCTTCTTGGCCCACGTAAGCCATTACCGATCAAACCCCCTTCGAGGCGATCATGTCGCGGCTGACTGCCTCGCCGTCCTCGTATGCTTTCGCGGCCTGCGTCAGCTTTCCCCCCAGGTCCGTCGCCTTCTGGCCGTAGGTCGTCACGCAGTCCCGGTACTTGCCGATGATATCGGCGTAGGTAGACGCCACATGTGACCAAGCCTTCCCTACCTGTGCGCTCGAGACACCGGTTTCGATCCGCGACCCTGCGCTGGTGAGCTCCCCGCCCACCTGGCTGTACGTCGTTCCTGCTGCGTCCAACTTGCCTGGGTCGACTGTCTGCCCACCCGCCACGCTTACTCCCTCGTGCACACGCCGGTTGTTCTCAGGCCGACAGCACC
>CALKAQ010000121.1 GCA_937983075.1 uncultured bacterium
ATAACATATAGTACTGTATATTGCAAGGTACTTAAAAAAATATGTGTTTAGTTTGCGAGCCGGGGTATGAACATAAGGAAGATTTTATGACCGGTACCATGGCGGCAGCGTGTGGCGGCGTCACCACGGTGCTGGATATGCCCAACACAAATCCGGTGGTTGCGGATGCTGCCGTGCTGCGGGAAAAAGTGGCGCGTGCGGCCGGGCGCATCTACGTAAACGTCGGTTTTTACGGCGTGATCGGCGAGAACAACCAGGCAGACATCGCGCCCATGGCGGAGGCTGGCGCCATCGGGTTCAAGCTGTTCCTCGGACCGACCACGGGAGACATACGGGCGCCGGAAATCGGCCCGCTTTACGAGGCATTTCAGGAGGTCGCCAAAACCGGTTTGCCTCTCGTCGTCCACGCGGAAGATCGTGCCGCCATTGAATACTGGGAGCGGCGCATGCGGGCTGAGGGCGACTCTTACGGGCACTTTTTGCGCTCACGTCCTTCCTACGGTGAAGCCGTGGCAACCGACCTCGCCATCCGGTTGGCGGAGGAAACGGGCGTTCAGCTGCACATTGCCCACATTGCGACAGAGGAAGGCGTCAGTGCGTTGAAAGCGGCTCGCCAGCGTTCCAGTTCGGTGACAGGTGAAACGTGTCCGCATTATCTTGCACTCACCGAATCCGACTGGCCTCGGCTCGGCAACCGGTTGAAGATTCTTCCGCCCGTGCGTTCGCTGCAAGATCAGCGGGCGCTTTGGGAAGCCGTGCAGAGTGGGTTGATCGATGTGATAGCGACCGACCACGCACCGCACTTGCTCAGCGAACGGGCGGGGAAGAGCTTGTGGGATGCGCCGGCAGGAGCTGCCGGTTTGGAAACCATGCTTCCGCTGTTGCTTGACTGGGTGAATCGCGGTCGTTTGACGCTGCCTGACGTCGTGCGCCTGACTTCCGCCCGTCCGGCGGAAATCTTCGGCTTGCGCTCGAAAGGCGACATTCGTCCGGGGGCCGATGCCGATTTAGTGCTCGTCGATATGACGCGCCGGACGGTGATCGAGGGGCGCAAGATGCACAGTCGCTGCAAGGACACGCCGTTCGAAGGGTGGGAAGTCCAGGGCGTACCGGTTGCTACCTACCTCGCCGGCGAGTTGATTGCCAGCGAAGGCAACTTGATCAATCCCGATCGGCCGCGAGGCAAGGTGCTCGGTGCTAACCAACGTTGACTAAGCGTAGCATGAACCGCCAATGAATTCGCGGAGAATCGATTGGGGCGGGATCAAATGCTCCGCGATCAAGGCGTCAACGTGGTTGCACAGTGTGCGAAGACGATCGGCAAGCGGCCGGGCGGAAGATCTTGCCGAAACGTCTTCAAGCAGTTTCTCGGCGAAAGGCTTCAACACGGCAATTTCGTACAGCAGTGCGGAGTTGAAAATCACGTCGACATCTTCTTGAAAAGGGAATACAAAACGCTTCTCGCCGCGGCGTACCGACGGCCAGCGCGCCAAGGTTTCTTCCGCACGATGGCCGCGGGTGCGAGCATCGCGAACCATTCGGCGGATGAGGCGGATATCGGTTGTGTGAATGCGCACGCGATCATGCAAGGTGACCGGCGTCAACGCGCTGATATAAATGCGGAACTGTCTCGTCTTTGGAATGGGGCCCGTCAAACGATCGTTCAGTGCATGGATGCCTTCCATGATTACAGGTTGATCCGGATCGAGTTGGATGAGCCGCTGTGACGGTTCGCGGCGGCCCGTTGCAAAATTGTAGGTCGGCGGTGCGATCGGTTCGCCCCGCATGAGGCGGGATAAGTGGTCATTCACCAGTTCGTGGTCGACGACCTCAATGTGTTCGAAATCGCGGTCGCCGTTTTCATCCAGCGGTGCTTTGTCGCGGCCGCGAAAATAATCGTCGAGGTGCAGAATGTGCGGCCGGAGTCCGTTTGCCTCCAGCTGATCGGCAAGCCGGCGGGAAAACGTCGTCTTGCCTGAAGCGGAAGGGCCGGCGATGGCGATCAGGCGGCAGCCGGGAGCGGCGGCAATGCGCTCGGCAATCCGGGCAATGTGTTCTGCGTGCACGGTTTCAGCCCGTTGAATGATAGCGGAGGCGTTTTCGGCCAATCGTTCGTTGAGTGCGGCAACGCAGGCTGCCCGCACCTCTGCAGCCCAGTTTCGGGCCGTGCGAAACGCTTGCGTTAAGCGGGGCTGCCTCACGAACGGTGGAATGCCCGGCGGTTCCGCCTTCTCGGGTGTCTGCAAGACAAAGCCCGGTGGATGGAGGTGGAGTCGGAAAAACGCCGCGTGTCCGCTCGTCGGCAGCGTCGGGCCGTCGAGGTAGTCGACGAAGCCGTCGACTTCATGCAACGTGACGGGCTCGTCGTCGAGCTGGGTCAACAATGGGCGCAAAGAAGCCGCATGAGAAGGAGACGTCTTTTTCTGGATGAACTTAATGGCATCATCCCGCGGCACGGTCAGGGTTTGAATCACATGGTTTTGGTCGATCAATGCGCGCATTGCCGCGTCGATGTGTTGCAAATCTTCATCGGAAAGGGCGGCTCGACCACTGATTTCACCGTACACGCCGTTGGACAGCGAATGCCGAATGAAAACCTGTTTTTCGGGAAATGTCCGCCACACGGCTGCGCACAACAGAAAGATCAGTGTTCTTTGATACACTCGCCGGCCGTCCATAGCAGCCAAATCGAGGAACTCGACATGGCACGGCTGAACGACGGGCTCAGCGAGAGAGCAAAGACGGTTGTCCATATAGGCTGCGACCAAATGACGCCGGGGATCGCGAGGGTTGCTTCCCAACCGTGCAGAGATCTCCGCCAGCGTCGTGCCGTGAGCAACGGTTAGCACTTGGGTGGTTTGCTGCGGTCGAGCGGTCGGCAGACTGACCGAGATTCGGATCAACATCGATTCCCCTTTTTAGCGGTGAACTGCTTTATCACGCCATTTCGTGCACTATATTATATCGAATGCGTGGACACGTTTCGAAGCGAAAACGGTCGCCATGTGTTAGACTGAAGCGAGAGCCATCGTGTTCCATGGTTGTTTTTGATTACGGGTGGAGACGAAGGAGTAAAGGTTATGTACATCTTGTCGTATGAAGAATTGGTGCAGCATGTGCAAGAAGGAATGGCACGCAAGGGCTTGGAAGTGCGCAAAGACGAGGTCGTCTACTTGAATGATATGGCCCGTGCGTGCGAATTTTTGATTCAGCTGCCCGAAAAAATCGGAAATGAAGAAGGTCCATGGGGAAAGCTCATTATTGAATGGGTGCCTGATAATGAAGTGTTCATTTCCCAGCTGCGAGAGCACGATCCCAATGACCCTTTCATGCAGCCGAACGGCTTTTTTGATGAGCGCGGCGCGCAAGTGATGTTGCACGCGGCGTTTCATATGCATTTTGATTCGTTTCCGATTGGAATCGAACGGATTCATCAAATTACGGAAGTCTTGCGCACGCAAGCGGAGGCTTATTTCGGCGGCGATGGCGACGTCGTAGCTGAGGTGCGCATGACGGCATCGGAAGCGGCGCTTGCCTGCTTGCGCTACGAAGTCAACGCGGGAGCCATGGTGTTCACACCCGAACCGTGGTGGGAGGAATGGGTCGACATTTTTGTCGGAATGCTGAACGGTTTGCGGCAGCTGTACGAACAGCTCGCTTCTGAACGACAAGAACCCGATGAGTAACGGAGGAACGGCGGTCATGGATTTTTTTGCGCGGGCTAGGCTGTATGGACAAGCGGTAGGCCTGATCGACGAATTTCTCGGCGAAAAAACTCGTATTCAAGTGATGGAACAGTTTGCGAAGATCGCCGGTCCCGCTCAGCGCCGAGGAATGAAAGATCCGTGGGAAATGATCGCACACGCCGCGGCAGCGGCTGGGGTTCCGCCCTCCGTTATTCAAGCACTCGAGCTCGTATATCTCATGCGGACGGGACGCTGGGAGCAGTTCCCCACTTGGGCCGCCAAGCCGGACGAAGCGGTTGTCGAGCACCTGCGGGAGTGGGGAGTGCTCGGGAAGTTTCAAGCGTACCTGCAGCAACACAATCCTTAAAGAAAAGCAAGTTTCCACAAAGGCAGGATATGGTCGGCCATGTAGGGTAGAGTGTCCTGTGATGTGGAGCCATGACGAGGAGGACCATTCGATCCATGCTTAAAGGGAAAAAAGGCGTTATCTTGAACGTTGCCAACAAACACAGCATCGCTTGGGGAATTGCACAGGCGGCGGCCAAAGCCGGTGCTGAGGTGGCCGTTGGCTACTTAAGCGAGCGTTTTGAGCCGGGTGTGCGCAAACTGGCCGCAGAAATTGACGCTCTGGTGGTCGGACCTTGTGACGTTACGAGGGACGACCAAATCGCTGACACCATGCAGCAGCTGAAAGAGCAGTTTGGCACGATCAACTTTTTGGTACATAGCTTGGCTTTTGCGCCGCGGGAAGCTCTCGACGGCGGATATATTGACACCACGCGTGAAGCGTTCAACACCGCTCTCGACATCAGCGCGTATTCCCTCACTGCGCTCGCACGTGCCGCCAGGGAATTGATGACGGACGGCGGCAGCATCGTCTGCCTGAGCTACTACGGCGCCGAGAAAGTCGTGCCGCACTACAACGTCATGGGCGTGGCCAAGGCGGCGTTGGAAGCATCCACCCGCTATTTAGCCTACGATTTAGGCAAGGATAATATACGCGTCAACGCTGTGTCGGCTGGCCCGATCAGCACGCTCGCGGCGCGGGGCATTGCCGGTTTCACCGAGATGCGCAACATGCATGCCGAAAGGGCGCCATTGAAGCGAAACGTGACGCTGGAGGAAATCGGCAACGCGACGGTCTTTCTGCTTAGCGACATGTCCTCTGGCATCACTGGGGAAGTGCTCTACGTCGACGCCGGATACAACATTATGGGGATGTGATCGATGGTGCTGTCTTCGGGCAACGGGGTGATTACGCAAATCAACGACGCACCGGTACGCAACGAGCAGGTACAACCCGACGTCGAAGGACGTTTGAAACCTGTACACATTGGGAATGTTCGCTTGCAGCACGGTGTCGTGTTGGCCCCCATGGCGGGCGTATGCAACCTCGCTTTTCGCTTGTTGTGCCGAGAGCAAGGTGCATCCCTCGTTTGCTCCGAGTTCGTAAGCGCCAAGGCGTTGCGCCACGGCAGCAAAAAGACCCGTCAAATGCTGCGTGTGTCCCCGGCTGAATCGCCGGTCAGCATCCAGATTTTCGGTTCCACCGAGGAGGATGTCGCCTACGCCGCCCGTTTGGTCGAAGAGGCCGGTGCGGACATTGTCGATTTCAACATGGGCTGTCCGGTGCCCAAGGTGTTGAAGGCGGAGGCGGGAGCGGCGTTGATGCGGACGCCGGACCGGGCGCAGCGTCTGCTCAAGGCCATGGTCGACGCGGTTTCGATTCCCGTTACGGTAAAAATGCGTGCCGGTTGGGACGATGAAAGCATCAATGTGGTCGATCTCGCGCGGCGTTTTGAAGATGTCGGCGTTCAGGCGGTTGCCGTTCATGGACGCACTCGCGCCCAAATGAGACAAGGGCGTGTCGACCACGGAATTATCGCGGCGGTGAAAGAAGCGGTGTCGATCCCGGTTTTCGGCAACGGCGACGTGTTTGGGCCCGAGGACGCCGAGCGCATGCTGCAAAACACAGGCGTAGACGGTGTCATGATCGGGCGGGGTGCTTTGGGTAACCCTTGGATTTTCGCCCGCATCGTCCACTACTTGCGGACAGGCGAGATTTTGCCGCATCCGACGTTGGGTGAACGGGTCGCCATGGCACGTCGCCACCTCCATTTGTTGGCGGAGCTCAAAGGCGAGCCGGTCGCGGCGAAAGAAATGCGCCAGCACGCCCCGTACTACTTGAAAGGATTTCCGGGAGCGGCACAGCTGCGCCACCGTCTCGTGCGCTGTGACACCGTGGCCGAGTACGAAGCCGTGTTTGACGAATTGCTCGGAACGCTGGATCCGGACATGATTCCCGAACCGTCGCGGGACAAATAAAAGGCTCTTCCGCCATCGTGGAAGAGCCTTTTCCGTCACTATTTCGTCAACAGTTCCTCCATCTCGTCCAGCAAATGGTCAAACACCTCCATGGCAGCTCGAATCGGCTCGGGCTGCGTCATGTCAACTCCAGCCTCGCGGAGTAGATTCAGCGGATAATCGGCACTGCCCGAGCTGAGGAACTTGATGTACCGGTCGACCGCCGGCTGTCCTTCGGTGAGAATCTGCTGGCTGAGCGCAACCGCCGCTGAAAAGCCCGTGGCGTATTGGAAAACGTAAAACGGGGTGTAGAAGTGCGGAATGCGGGCCCATTCCCGTTCGATGAGCCGATCGACCACCATGTCCGGACCGAAATAGTCTTGGTTCAGCTGGTAATAGATGCGGTGGGCGACGTCGGCCGTCAAAGGCGTACCGGATTCCACGAGTCCGTGAGCGGTGCGTTCGAATTCAGCGAACATCGTCTGTCGAAAAACGGTGCCGCGGAACTGCTCGAGATAATGGTTGACGATATACTTGCGCCGCTGGACGTCATCGGTTGTTTTGAGCAAGTGATGCATCAGCAGCGCTTCGTTGACCGTTGAAGCCACTTCAGCGACGAAGATCGTGTAATGGGCGTAAGTATACGGCTGCGTTGCGTTGGACAAATACGAATGCAGCGCGTGACCCATTTCGTGCGCCAAAGTGAATGCATCGTCCAAGCTGCCTTGGTAATTGAGCAGGATAAACGGGTGGCTGCCGTAGACTCCGTATGAATAAGCGCCTGACGTTTTGCCGGCGGATTCATACACATCGATCCAGTGATTTTCAAAGCCCTCGATGAGTATGTTTTGATACTCTTCCCCCAGCGGTCGCAGCCCGTCTTTCAGCAGTTCCTTGGCTTCGTCGTAGGAGAGCTTGATTCTCGAATCCGGGACGAGAGGCGCATAGACGTCATACATGTGCAGTTCATCGACACCGAGCGCTCGTTTGCGCAGCCGCGTATAGCGGTGCATGAGCGGCAAATGCTCACGAATGGTTGTAATTAAGGTGTCGTACACCGATACGGGAATGTTGTCGGCGTCAAGCGTCATCTGAAGAGCCGAATCGTAGTTGCGCACCCGAGCGTAGAACGCGTCTTTCTCGAACGAAGCGTTGAGCAGCGAGGCAAACGTGTTGTCGAATTGCCGGTAAGTGGTATAGAAGGCCTCGAACGCTTCACGCCGTACATCCCGGTTCGTGCTCTTCATCAGCTCGATGAAGCGGCCGTGCGTGAGCTGCACGCTCTGCCCGGAATCGTCTTTGACAACTGGGAAGCGAAGATCGGCGTCGTTGAGCAGACCAAAAACATTTGACGCGGTGCGCGCCAAGTTGCCCATTTGAGCAAGAAGCTGCTCTTCCGACTCCGGCAGTGTGTGCGGCTTGCGCCTGCGGATGTCGTCGAGGGCGTGGGCGTACATTTGCAAATCGGCGTTTTCGGCCAAAAACGCATCGAGCGTTGCGTCGCCGATGCGCAAGATTTCGGGCACGATAAATGCTTGGGAGCTTTCAACTTGCGTTGCCAGATGCTGCGCCCGTTGGTTGAGCGCTTGATACTTTGGGTTGTTGTTGTCTTCATCCTGGCGCATGTGCGCATAGGCTATCAGACGTTCGAGCCGCTGATTTACCTCTTCGACGAAGCGGAAGCACTGCAGCAGTTTTTCAGCGCTTTTGCCCAAGCCGCCCTGATATTGCGCTACTTGCGGGAAGCGTTCGCTAAGGGCACGAAACTCATTTTCCCAAGCCTCGTCCGACGAGAACAGGTCTTCAAGTTTCCAGGTGTAACGTGGATCGAGTTCCGAACGATGCGGCAACTGTTTTGTCTCGGTCATCGGTCGAACTTCGGCCTCCTTAATTGCGTACCGCCAGAACGAGGCCATCACGGATGGGGATCAAACTTGTGGTGAAGTCCGGATCAGCCAACAGCATGTCCGTGGTGCGGCGTATACCTTGGGTGGCCTCGTCACGGTTATCGGGATCGAAAATGCGTCCTCGCCAAAGCATGTTGTCAAAAATAACGGCTCCACCGGGGCGGATTCTGCTTTTGATGATTGGCAAGGCTTCAGGATACTGTGTTTTGTCGATGTCGCAGAAAATCAGATCAAATTGGCTGTTGTGGCGCTGCAGAGCGGCCAATGATTCGGTCACTTGGAAATTGACGATATGCACGAGCCCGGCGCGGGTGAGGTAGTTGCGAGCATCTTTCGACAGCCGTTCGTCCCATACCGTATGATACACCCGCCCGCCGCCGTTGTCGGCAACGGCGCGCGCAAACCAGACAGTGGAATAGCCGAAGCCCGAGCCGAGCTCAAACACGTGGCGAGCGCGCACAAGACGGGCGATTTGATAACAAAAGACTCCGGCTACCGGGCCAATGATGGGAAACTGCTCATTGCGGGCGCGTTCTTCCATTTCCTTCAACAACGGATTGTCGTGCTGAGTGACGTATTGCAAGTGTGCGGCGACTTCAGGGTGGAGAAAATCCACGGCAGGCAGCTCCTTTGCCGCAATGTGGCGGTGACGGTCGCCCGCAAGCCAATGCTTGGGACGTGGCTTTCGATGGCTATGCCGCTTCTTTCGTCACTTGCCATGTATTTCCCTGTCGGCGGATGTGCGGCAAAACTTACAACAGGATGAGAACCCTTGAACAAGAATATCTGGAGGGTATGGGAGGTGGAGCGCGTTGGCTGCACGTTTTGACATGGTGAACAAGGGGCGTTCCCGAGAACAGAAAGCTCTGCCTGCCATCCCGATGAGCTATCGTGGACACACCCTCGATGCTTTTCAGGCGGAGGCGATCATGCGGATTCAACAAGACGCTTCCGTATTGGTAGGTGCGCCGACCGGAACCGGAAAAAGCCTGATTGCGCAGTTTTTGGTGGAACAAGCGCTTAACGGCTCGGAGAAAGTGTATTACACCGCCCCCATCAAGGCATTGGTCAACCAAAAGTTTCGGGAGTTTGTCGCACAGTACGGGGCGCATCACTGCGGCATGATGACTGGAGATGTAACCATCCGTCCGGACGCCGGCGTCGTCGTCATGACCACGGAGGTGCTGCGCAACCGCCTGCTGCGGGAAGAAACGCCCCTCGAAGCCCAATGGGTCGTGTTCGATGAGATCCATTATTTGAGTGATCCCGAGCGGGGCACGGTTTGGGAAGAGTGCATTTTGCTGCTGCCGCGAGGTACGCGTGTACTGGGCCTTTCGGCGACGGTGCCGAATATCGAGTCGCTTGCCGTGTGGCTGCAGTCCGTCCTCGATGACGTCGTTTATCCCGTCGTCCATCGTGAGCGGGCCGTTCCGCTGCGCCATTTGTATTTCAATGAGCGCTGTGAGGCGATTCCGCACGAAAAGCTGTGGGAACGCATCGGTGCTTCGATGCTGCCTGAAGAAGACGACTTCGATTCCAAAGCGGGCACCAGCGATTTGGCGGATTTATGGAGCCGCATACCGCGCACGATGGTCGACGATCGCACGACGCATCTCGATCTGGTGCGCTTTTTGGAGCGGGAACGCTTATTCCCTTGCATCTATTTCGACTTCAGCCGGCGCTCTTGCGAAGAAAAAGCCGTGGAATTGTCCCGGCGCCGAGATTATCTGCGCCCGCATGAAAAGGAACTCGTTCGTGCGCACGTTCAACGCGTTTTGCGGGAAGCGGGCGTAGAAGCCGGTGACGTGCCCCACTTAGCCGAGCTGCGCAACCAGTGGGCTCGGGGCATAGCGTTTCACCATGCCGGCTTGCTGCCCATTGTGCGGCGCATGGTCGAGAATTTGCTCGAGGCCCGCCTGCTTCGGATCGTCTATGCGACCGAAACGTTTGCCGTGGGAGTCAACATGCCGGTGCGCACCGTCTGCTTCAACGGGCTGGAAAAATTCGACGGCCGCGGTTACCGCTTGTTGACCCCGGGAGAATATTTTCAGATGGCTGGGCGCGCGGGACGGCGCGGGCACGACAAAGAAGGCACCGTCATCTCGTTGGTCAACGTGGACAATCTGGAGAAAATCGGGTTGTACAACTGGGATGAAGCCGCTTTGCAGCCGGTGACCAGCCGCTTTCGGCTTACGTATACGACGGTGCTGAATTTGTTCGCACGTTTTCAGCTGCATGAGATCGCGGCGCTGTTTGAACGCTCGTTGTATGTTCACCAAGCGGAACAGCCCGAACAAGGCTTGATCGACTTGTTGCTCGAACTCAAAGCCCGCCTTGAAATTTTGCGGCGTCTCGGCTATATCGACCGCGGCCGCTTGCAGCCGAAAGGGCGCTTCTGCCGCGGCATCTGGGTGAAAGAGCTGTTGGTGACGGAACTGGCCAGCGACGGGACCTTAAGCGAACTGACGCCCGAACAGCTGGCGGGGTGGGCGGCGGCGACCGTTTGGGAGCCGCGTCCGGCGGCGGACCGTTTGCCTCATGCGGCACCCGCGTGGACGGTGAGTGTGCAGTTTGCCGCTGACCGTTTGCGTGCTGCCGTTCCGCACCGTGAACTCGAGCAATGGCACGTCGAGCCGCGAGTGGCGCCGCTGCTTGAAGCGTGGGCGAGCGGCCAACCGCTCGAAGACGTCCTCCGGTTGGGGACGTTGGAAGCGGGCGATTTTGTCACGTTGTGCCGCCAAAGCATCGACTTGTTGCGGCAAATCGCTCAGTCCGCGACTGACGCCTCGCTGTTCGCGCGGGTCAACGAGTCCATCGCGTTGATCGATCGCGACATTGTCTCCGCAGCTTTCATTTAATGCGAGGGAAGTCCTGCGGAAAGGCCCGACCAAAAGGATCGGGCCTTCCACGAGCTTGCCTGAGGCCTGGCTCGGGACGGCGAGCGTGCACTTAAGTTCAAGCGGTGCCACCGTGTTGATCCACGGACTGGGATCTCCTTGGAGCCGACGCCCTCAAATTTCTTCGCCGACCAGATCCGCCTCGTCTTCGAATTCGTCGAGCAGTTCGTCGTCGAGTGCATCGTCATCAAAGGCATCGAGCAAATCCTTTTTGTAGTAGTCGTCACATGCGCCCGGATAGTGTTTGACGCACAGACGGGTATCGCCGATGACCTCGATCAAGTACCCGACGTCGACGGTGCAGCGGATCGATGATGTGCCAACAATGCTTCCCTCAGAACAAATGGGTCCGTGGGTCAAGCGAATGTTCGCTTCGGCATCGTGGCATTCATCGGGATCGACGCCGAGTTCATCGAAGGATACGGCTCGGCTGTAGTCGATGGTTTTCGTCATGACGGTCGTGTTTTGCCCGGCGGAGTGGGTATACCAGACGTGAATGTCATAACTTCCGTTGATCTTCACGCCCCCCGAGGTGACGATACCGGCATACTGATGATTCGTAACCCGGCAGCCCAAGATCTCATCGACGGGCTGGTGCGTGTTGAGAATATTGGTGTCATGGAAAGCATGCCGGCTCCGCCCGCATACTGCCTTGACGAAAACCTCCCGAAATTCGCTCATGAAACCCTTCACTCCCCTGTTTCGTGCAGTTTCCCGTCCGCAAGCGCAGAAAACTGGCGCCATAAGTTCATAACATCCTATGCAGTGAAGGATAGCTTGTGACACGAAAATCCTAAAAAACTTCCCAACGGCGGCGCAAATCCACGCGCTCACGCCAGCGGCGACGGGCGACAATCCATTCTTCAATAGGGGCGATCTCACGTTCAAACCGACGATAGGACGTTGTCGCACATATGTCATTCCATAACGATTGAAAATGCGGGCGCAATAAGGATTGGTCACCTTGATAAAACGCCTGTTGAATTTCCGCGGTAGTGAAGATGCGGCGGGTGAGGCGGGGATACTCCAAAACAATGAGTTTTGCCAAGCTTAACGTGGCGCGTGCCCGACGAACACCTGTAAGCCAGCTTGACAAAGTGCGGTATTCGAAACCGCCGTGGTCTTTGCGTCGGAAGTCTCCCAAATAGCCGTAACGGGGGCGGCGACGCCTTGCGGCATCGGGATTTTCAAGCAGCATCATGGGGAGAGCCAAGTAATTGTCGAGAGCTTCAAGCAGGTCAGTGGTCAGTTGAATCCGGCTGAAGTGAATGTGGCCGCCAATGGGAAATTTGGGGTGTGGGCAGGCGCCCGCCAGCCAAAGCGTGTTGCGGTCGGGGGCGAGCTGATTGGCATGGCGCAAGGTGCGCCGGATTTCCGCCACGAGCTCGCTGGGAAAGGCTGAAGGCCGCGGACGAATTTCCGCAATGGGATATTGCCAGTTGCGATTGACTCGAACCGAGCGGGCGTCATAGCCGACCGGACCTTCGGCCGGGAAGTAGTCCGACGCGAAGCGAAGCCGATTCGTGTGTTTCTGCTGCAAAATGAACTCCGGATCCGCTCCCATGATGATTTCACCGTCGCGCACGTGCGGATGCGTGTGGGTGTCGGTGTACAGCGTCTTGGCCGTGCGGAGGAGGGCTTCCGCATAGAGAGCGAGTTCGCTTTCGCTTAAGGCGGGAGCGGGATCGATGCGGATGACGGCAGGTTTTTGCTTCAGATCGAAGCGAATGTCGACGGCGGCAAAGTGCAGGCCGAGAATATAAACGGCTCTCCGACTCAAAAACTGCAGCAGGCGCTGTCGCCGCGGGTTCATGGTCAAGACGCGGCGAAATCGGCCGTCCCGACCTTTGCGGGTAATGGCGATGACGGACAGATCAACCACGTGGATGCGATAGGTTTGGTCATCTTCCACGTCGGTTGAACGAAAACGCAGTCCATTGGCCCGCAGAAGTTGAGCGACTTCGTCGCTGTTTTTCGCGGTGTTCACGGCGGCCGCCCGATTTAAGGTGCGATCGGCATCGGGACCGTCGGTGTTGCCCCAGCGAATCAGAATGTCCCACCATCCGCCGGGATGCGTGGTACGGCAGGCTGCAAATGCAAAGTGCCTGGCAAATGCGGCGACGTCTTTCGGACAATGGTGCAGGACAAGGCAGCGCATTGAGCAGCAACCCCTTCCAGGCACATGTGTATGCAAGCGCAAGCAGGAAAGCTACCGGGTTCCGGAGGCCGGTGCCACGGCGCTGAGCGGTGTCGGCTCGTGGCCTCATCTCGACGTCCGTTGCAAGATGAAGATGATGTGACAGGTCTTCAAGGCTCATTGGCGAAGACTGTGGATGGGACGGTGAAGGAGGATGCTTGGATGTCCAGTTTGGAAGATGCATTTGGGGATATTATCAGAAAGGCTCGCTACGGTTTAGGGCTGACTTTGGACGAAGTTGCCGCTGCAACCGAGATCGTGAGCTCACGACTTGCTGCATTTGAAAACTATACGGAAAAGCCAACGCGCTCGGAAGTCGAAAGACTGGCCCGGCTGTTGCGCTTGGGCACGGAGGCGTTGTGGAACGCAGCCAACGAAACTTGGCGGCCCGACATACCCGATTTTGCGAATCTCGACTTTGAGCTGCAACGGATCGTTTTTCCCACCATGAACGCCAACGGATATATTTTGGCCCAGCGCTCCGCCCAGGCGGCGCTGCTTGTCGATCCCGGAGGATCCGGCGACGTATTGGTGCAGCGATGCACCGCTGTTCAATTGCCCCTCGTTGCTTGCCTGATTACGCATGCACATGCGGACCACGTCGGTGCGCTGCCGCAAATCCGCCAAGCTTTTCCGGATGCCGCCATCGTCGTTCATCGGAAAGCGGCGAGTCAGCTGGGACTGGAAGGCGACAATGTTCGCGTATGTGACGAAGATACGTCGCTGCAGATCGGGCCGTTTCGTGTCGATGTGCTGCTGAGCCCGGGCCACTCGGCCGATGGTCTGGTCTTTTTGCTGGACAACATGGCTTTTGTGGGAGATACGCTGTTTGCCGGTTCGCTTGGGCGTTCCGAAAAAGGGCCGGAAACCTATGCTCAACTGCTGGCGTCCGCGCGGCGCATTGTCGATTTGCCTGACCGCACGGCGCTTCTGCCCGGCCACGGCCCGCCGACCACCGCCCTTCACGAACGCATGCACAATCCGTTTTTGACGAACATGGCAACGGAAGGATGGCAAGAGTGAGCAGTACAAGCATGATGAGCCTGCCATCAGATTACAGCTGGCAACCGGGGCCATATCGCTTGTTGATCGAGCAGTTTGATGCCTTGGGCTTGCCGCGACGCTTGCTCGGGCGAACGCTTTTTGACATGCCCATATATGCGTACCGTGTAAGATCGGAAGAGCGTCGTGTAGGGAAAGAGTGTAGATCTCGGTGGTCG
>CALKAQ010000122.1 GCA_937983075.1 uncultured bacterium
ACGATGAGCCGGTCGTGGTGGACGATGAGCCGGTCGTGGTAGACGATGAGCCGGTTGTGGTAGACGATGAACCGGTCGTGGTAGACGATGAGCCGGTCGTGGTGGACGATGAGCCGGTCGTGGTAGACGATGAGCCGGTTGTGGTAGACGATGAACCGGTCGTGGTAGACGATGAGCCGGTCGTGGTGGACGATGAGCCGGTCGTGGTAGACGATGAGCCGGTCGTGGACGAAGATGTAACTGAAGACGGCGCCACACGCTCCAGCGAAGAAAGCGACAGTTTGCGCTATCAAGATCCAGCGCAGCGATTCACGCTTCAATTGCCGGATGACTGGGACGCCGAGCCCATCCATTTCCGCCAAGAAACCACCGTATTTGCCGGGCCGGGCGGACAGCGCCTGTTCATCGACGTCTTCCCGGCACTGCCGCAGGAAGAACCGATCGATCTCATCGAACAGCTGATTGGGCTTTACAGTGAACACCTTGAAAACTTTCAACTGCACCAGACGGTGCTCGACACCCGTTTTGGCGGGCAGCCAGCCGTCGCCATTGAATACAGCTATCGGGAGCAAAATGTCTCCTATACCGAAGTCAGTCTGTTCACGCGATACGGAGATCGCCATTATGCTTTGCAGTACATCGTTCCGACTGTGAACTACGATCCAACGAGCTCGGTATTGCAACGTGTTGCGCAAACGTTCACATTCGGCGATGACCCGAGCGGACAAGTACCGGTCGAAACGCTGCGCAGCTCTCCTATCGTCTTATACGAAAACAGCGAGCTCGGTTTTGCCATCGAAGTGCCGGAGTTGTGGCCTCGTGTTTCTGAAGATCAAAACGCAGTGCAGTTTGTCGAGATCGGCGGAGCCGGGTTGCTGCGCATTCAGCGAGAACCGATCCTCGACAGCGGGAATCTCAACCCCATTGAGATCCTCGATCGCTGGTTCCAGCAAGTGCAGCGGGAATCATCCGTCAACCTGATCGATCCGGTCAAGGAATCCTGGCTCGGGACGTTGCCGGGCGCCAGTGTTACTTTCAGCTGGCAGCCGTCCGATCAGCCCGTCCCTTGGGTACGGCATCTGGTCATTGCCCCTTGGCAGGGAACGCTGTTTTCCGTCAACATCGATTACCATGCAAATGGTTATGCAGACCGTCAAGATTTGTTTGCACGGATGCTTGACAGCTTCCGGCCGCTGGGACCGACAGCGCCCAATGAGCCCGGTGTCCAAGACGCCAATTTCGCTCCCATGCCTCCGGAAGACGACTCGAGCGTTATTCTCATCGGGCGGATCCTTCATTCGGTCGCCCCAAATGAACCCCAACCGGCGAGTGGCGTGCGGGTCATTGCAGTCGTCGATCAGCCTGGCTCGGCAAGCCCCGTCACGTATCATGCCCGAACGGACGCCGAGGGCTACTTCTTCCTCGCCAATTTGCCGGGGCACGGACAAAGCACTATTCGGGTGACCACATTGCAAGGCCGCATGTTTGGCTTTGAAGAATCGGTAGACATTACACTCAGCAACCTGCAGGTCTATCCCACCGAGCGAGTGGCGCTGTTGGGCGAACTGCATTTGAGCCTGCAGTCCGGCGGCCTACTCGAAGCGGATCTACAAACCGGCGTCGACAAAGCCAACCAAACGAGCCGACTGCATGACTACATGATCAGCCGCTTCCCAAACAGCCCCTGGGCGCAAATCCTCACCGATCACAAGGCAACGCTTTTGCAATAACAAAACATGCGGTGCTGTTCGTCCCGATTCCGGCGGACAGCACCGCATGATCTGACCTAGGCCCCACTGGCGCATGATCTATTCGACCGTATAGTAGTCAACCGCAAGTCTTGTTTCGGTTACTTGTTCGATGTACTTAAGTATTTCTTGATGCGCCGGATGTGCCCGGTATGCCTCCAAAGCGTCGACATCTCGCAGCCGCACGATGAGTCCCACGGTATACCCGTGCGAAATATCCCGGACATTGCGCCCAGCCGTAAGTTCAATAATTCCCGGGATCTGATGTTTCAAGTCACGCAGTCGCCGGATCAACTCAGCTTCTTCGGCTTCCGTGGTTTCCGGCTTGAGCTTGAACAGCACAATGTGCTCGAGATACCTTTCCATCTCTGCAAACCTCCTCATCCGTGAGAGACTTCTTCGAAGAATGTGCCTGAATCCTTCCGTAAAGGCGGTCGGCAGCTCGTTGAAAAATGAAATGGGCTGATCCGGATACCACGTATACCGGATCAGCCCATTTTCGGATGCAGAGACCTGCGCCTTCGACCAACGTGCTCCTCTGCAGCGCATGCAACGACCGGCAGGCCGTTGCACACACTTTGAAAGCACACGTTGATCCTGCCGGCCCGGCCCCATGACATACCCAGCGATCCACCCAAGACGACCTCGCGGCCGTAATGAATGCATCGCAGCACCCCATGAGACCTGTGGTTCCAGCCATCAAGACCACTTTCAGCACCTACACTGACTCCCGGAAGGCCAGTGTACTTACTTTGGGCGGCCTTGACAGCCTTTGCTAGGACCCACTTGACAACAGTTGGTCTCAGCAACTGCTAAGGCGGATCGTTCGCTCGACCTCGGCGACAGGTGGTTTTGATTTAGATGAGCCATTATCACACCCGTCACCGAGATCTTCACCCCGGCCTCTGCATCCTGACGTTAGATTGACCGACACCCTAGGACGTTATACCCGATTTCCAGCGCCAAACATTACCGCCGCTGCACCCACGGTTTTTTTCTTGAGCAAGGCACACTACGAGATGAGTGTCCGTGAAAGGAGTGGTTCGACGTTGGATCCCAAACGCTATCGACAGCTCGTGCAAGAACGTGCTCCGAAACCGAATGTTGTGCGAGACGCCACGCGGGCTTTTTTGCTCGGCGGCTGTATCGCCTTGATTGGTCAATTTGTGTTCGATTATTTTCGCCTTATCGAACCCACTCGCGGCGAAGCGGTTGCGGCAACGCTCGCGACCATGATCTTTTTTGGCGCCGTGCTCACTGCCTTCGGTGTGTATGATAAGCTCGGGGAATGGGGCGGTGCCGGAGCGGCCATACCCATTACCGGATTTGCCAATTCCATGGTTTCGAGCGCCATGGATTTCCGCCGCGACGGGATTATCACCGGCTTGACATCCAAGCTTTTTGTCATTGCCGGACCTGTCATTGTCTTTGCCGTCGTAGTCGGCTTTATCGTTGGCTTATTACGAAGCGCGTTTTTGGGGTTGTTCGCATGAGTGCGGCAACGGTGGCTCCAGCAACGAAACGTGTGGGCAAATATACGTTGGCCATCGATCAAGTGCGCATCGCCCAGCGCGCAACCGTAGTCGGTCCGCGCGAAGGGGCAGGCCCCCTCGGGAAATGGTTCGACCAAGTGGAACAAGACCATATGGCTGAGCAGCCGACACCTGAAAAAGCAGAACGATATTTTCTCAAGCAGGCCGTCCAACTCGTTCTAAAAAAAGCCGGTTTGTCTCCGGATGAGATCGACTTTTTCCTATCCGGCGATCTGCTCAATCAGGTGATCACTTCAAGTTTTACGGCACGTGAATTCGGCATTCCCTTTTTTGGCTTGTTCAACGCTTGCGCAACCTTTGGGGCCGCCCTTACACTGGGCAGCGTGTTGATCGACGGGGGTTACGCCAACCGGATCATCATTGGGGCGTCCAGCCACTACCAAAGCGCCGAGCGGCAGTACCGCTACCCCATTGAACTGAACGTTCAACGCAAAGCGACAAACCAATGGACCGTAACAGGCGCAGGTGCCGCATTGCTGGCTCGGGATGGGTCAGGCCCTCGGATAACTATGGTAACTCCTGGGCGAGTGGTTGACTATGGTCTTTCAGACACGAACGACATGGGATCTGCCATGGCTCCGGCCGCAGCCGACACTTTATTGCGGCATTTGTCCGATACAGGCAGAAGCATTGGCGATTACGATCTGATCGTTACGGGGGATCTGTCAGCGCAAGGCTCCAAGATGTTTCGATTGCTCGCCAAAGATGCCGGTATCACCTTGGGCAACACCCATCAAGATTGCGGTGTGTTGATATACAGCCAAGAACAGCAGCCCGGTGCGGGCGGAAGCGGCGCGGCTTGTTCCACGACGGTCATATTGAGCTACATCCTGAGCGAAATGGAAAACACGCGCTACCGGCGGGTTCTTGCTATTCCCACCGGAGCATTGCACAATCCGCTGACCGCCTCGCAAGGCGAGACCATACCGTGCATTGCACACGCCGTCGTATTTGAGCTCTAACCAGAACGAAGGGAGGGGCAATAATAGATGATCTACTTCTGGGCGTTTGTCATCGGAGGGCTGATCACCGCAGCAAGCCAAGTGGTGTTGACATACACAAAGCTTACGGTTGCCCAGCTGCTTGTCATTCTCGTCTCCCTCGGGGCGATTTTGAACGGTTTTGGCATCTACGACCGGCTCATTGACTTTGCCGGTGGAGGCGCCCTCGTACCGGTGAGCGGGTTTGGCAGCTCGGTTGTTGCCGGCGTCGTTCAAGAAGTTCGCCGTTTAGGCTGGGAGGGATTGTTCACCGGTGTATTTGAATTGACCGGGCTCGGCCTCGCAGCAGCGCTCGTGTTCGGTTTCGGTTTGGCCTTGGTGGCTCGGCCAAAAGGCTGAGCGGAATGGGTTATCCGGAGGTCATTTCACTGACCCCCGGAACTTTCCCGCATGCAATTCTTCATCAGAAGCGGTAACCAAGAGTGCCCATGACGAAGAGATCGCCTTTGGAACGCAGACCGCCTTCAAGCGAAAGGAGGAAGTTGTTGCCCTCGGTCATACGCATGCCCAGAGCGGCCGCAGCGCTCCCCTTCCCGACCGAATCTATGTAAAAGCCGGCAAACAAGTCGGGGCTCGGCAATTGCAAGCGCAATCCCCCGAGGAAGCCACGCTGCTGAAGCGCAAAGAGCAGCGAAAAATTGTTGCCGGCCGGCATTTCGAGACCGATGCCCCCTCCACCGTGTGTCGAAAGCAATGCAAAAGCTTGTTGCTGTGCCAATGCTGCCGGAGCCGCCGCCAGAGACAGCAACATCACGAGAGCAATCGCCCAAACCGTTGAACGACGAACCATTTTTCTACCTCCTGAAGTCAGCAGAGTTTCCAAGGTATAAATACCGTTCGAGCGGCCAATATCCTCCCGAAGGCCACCGCTGCGCACAGCAAAAATCCCTGCTGCAGGCACATCACTTCCAGCAGGGATCACGCACGTGTCAAAAAATCAAGCCGACAGCCGCCTGTACCAGCCTATTCCTCAGGAACAACTTCCCAGCTGCCAAATGCACGTCATTCCTCGTTCGGATCCGAACCCTTGCTCAATGTTTCCACGATGACACCAGCCGTGAGCGCCCGAATGCCGTGTTTCGTTCCTGCCGGAATGCAATAAAAATCGCCCTCGCCTAGATTTCTCCCTTCACCCGCTATAATGACCTGGAAGCGACCGCTGATGACGTGCCCAATCTGTACGCCGTCGTGGCGGTGCATCATTTCGATGCCTCCCGCTTCAAAACGTAACGCGGTAACTCTTAAGCCGCCTTCCTCCAACACATCCGCTCGCTCTAAACCGATGCCATCCGCATCTCGCCACTCTATGCTTTCACCTAGAACGAACATCCATGGCCTGCCTCCGTCCATCTTTCACGCTCTGAATCGAAGTACAAGAAATGTACAACGAAACGTCCGGGATCCCTGCTTCATTTTGACCAATTTCTCATTCGCATACCGTAACATAAATCCGTTTTACCTATAAAAAAAGGAGCTCTGCATAGAGCAGAGCTCAAAAAGTATGCCGGCAACGTGCTAC
>CALKAQ010000123.1 GCA_937983075.1 uncultured bacterium
CCCCACGGCGGTGCTTCCTGCTCGTGAGGGATGCCGGCTTTTCCGGACACTTCCAATATATACTATTTATCTATGTGCGTCAATTTGTATGGATGAGTAACTCCCCGCCCAGCCAACCACGGCTAAGCGGGGTTTCATCATTTCCCGATAAAATTCTTTGTTCCGCTCCACAACCCCATCGCGCTGAATGCCATGACGAGCCCTGCCAATACAGCGTATTTCGGATCTTCGGGTGACACGTACACGAATGCAGCGATCTGTCCCAGCACCAAGTTCAAAAGCGGTACCCATCGACCTGAGAGTGACGTCACTTGTTTGATAATCTCAACCAAGGCCACGATCAGAGGAATAAGTGCAATATCATAGGCAGTAAACTCCATATTACCCCCCTCCTTTCAACGATGCGGTTTTTGTGGATTGCTCCCAGCTGACCTGAAGGCCGAGAGCCTCCCCGACGGCCCGCAGCGGCACATACGTCCTGCCGTCAATCAGGTAGCCGATCCCGATGTCCTGATCGTTCACCAGGACACGAGCCGTACCAGAAACCTTCGGGTGATCGGACGGCGACGTACTTGATTCTGCTTTCTTCCTACGCAGCCCGTACACTTCCGCGATGCCGGCTGCGATGGCAGCCGCGCATGTTTGGCGATAGGCCTCGGATTTGAGCAGCTCACATTCCTGTCGATGCGTCATGAAGCCGCATTCTACTAGAATTGCCGTCATGCGGGTCTCTCGAAGAACGTGAAAATCGGCTGCTTTCACTCCTCGATCCCGCCGACCGGTGGCTTTCACCAGCTGATTTTGCACCGCGGCGGCCACTGCCACGGCCTTTTGCGGAAATGTTTTATAGACAAAGGTTTCGATTCCTTCTGCCGAGCTCCAACCGCCATTCCCAGCCGCATTGGCGTGTATGCTGACGAACAGATCAGCACCCCAAGCATTCGCCCGGTCCGTTCGTTCTTTGAGCGGCACGTCGCGGCTGTCGTCATGCGTGAACAGGATTTCCACTCCCTCATACTTATGAAGCAGTTCATCGGCCAAATATTGGACTACCGCACTGTTGAACTGGTATTCTCGAAGGGATCCATCCGGGGACCGTTTTCCCGGCGTCTCCGGGCCGTGCCCGGCGTCAATAACGATTTTCATCCGTCAACCCTCCCTTCCAGTCTGTCGATTCGGCGGTGTGCTTGCTTCACGGATTCCTCGGTCC
>CALKAQ010000124.1 GCA_937983075.1 uncultured bacterium
CGTTAGCGCTCCTCGCTGCGGGCCGGTGACGCGCGGGCGTGCGGCGGCGCGGCTGCCGGGACGGCCCGGGGCTGGACGTGACGATGTGTGCGCGGCCGCTGTCGGCGCCACGCGCTGCGGGCCGGGCTGCTGTCGGTCGGCCGGCGAAGGCGCCGGCGGCAAATTCCCGTCCTTGGAAATGTTTTTCGCTCCCGCTCTTGTGGGCGGGAGCGGAATTTGTATTCGCTTGCGTTAGCGGGAACTTGTCCGGAGCAGGGAGCGGCGAACCAGCCTGAAGCGGCTGGAAGAACGGTCAGGCATGGCGCAAAGCATTGGCCAGTTGCGGCCTCGAAGGCAGATTACCGCTCGAAGGACTGTTTTTCGATTTTCCTCTCGTGGGCGAGACCGAAGTTCCTTTTCGTTCTTGCCAGTGGCAATTGGGCCGCCGGGCTCGGCCTTAGGCCTCAAATGTGAAGGGCCGCTGCGTCGGTGCTCAGCTCGGATCTCGTCCCCGAAGGGCCCGTCGTAGAGGCTCAACCACTGGACCAAGTCTGGCCTTCAGAGCTGTCGCCACGGCCGGGGAGGCCCAGCAAGAATCCCACATAAGAGCGTGATTTCCAAATTATGGTTTTCACCTTGATGAGAGTGGCCAGGGGTACCTTAACGCCGTGAGGGTCGGACCGGCGGGCACGGCTCCGGCCCCGCCGCCCTCACGCACGAGTTTGGTCTCCACCCTTGGAGATGAAATGCGACTCCAGATCCACCTATGGCGGCGATTTCGGCGTTCGTCGCCACCTATGGCGATGCCCGTCTGACGATTGTGTTCCGACCGGTGAAATCATCGCGTTCGGCATTATCCGGCGCTCTCGTACCGCTATATCTCCACCCATGGAGATGGATTGCGATTGCAGCTCCACCCATGGCGGCGATTTCGGATTCCGCCGCCACCTATGACGATGTCCCTCTGACGACTGTGTTCCGGTCGGTGAAATCATCGCGCTCGGCATTATCCGGCGCTCTTGTACCGCTATATCTCCACCCATGGAGATGGATTGCGATTGCAGCTCCACCCACGGCGACGGATTCGGATTCCGCCGCCACGTATGGCGATGCGCTGCCGGCGCTGTTGCTCGAGCGAGCGCAACCATCGCGTACAGCCTTGGTCGGGGCCCGCGCAACGGCCAGATCTCCACCCACGGCGATGCCTTGTGATTGTAGCTCCACCAATGGCGACGATTTCGGATTTTGTCGCCACGTATGGCGACGTCCGTGCGATGGCGCCGCCGAAGTAAGCTGACCACCAAAACGCACAACGCAAGGGGTCTGCGGCGTGGCAGCCGCGCGGCGACCATGGCTCGGGCGAAGGTCAGCGTTGAGCGGGTTTGGTCGGCAGTCAGCGTTGGGGGGCCGATCGGCAGTCAGCGTTGAGGTGCCGGACGGCGGCCGGCGTTGAGCGAGCCCGGCGGCCGTCGGCGCTGAGAGGTCAGGCGGCGGTCAGCGTCGGCGGGGGATGGTTGCCGGGCGAGCGTCGCCGGCGGTGCCCTGCTAGGATCCAAAAAAGGGCGGGGAGTCCCCGCCCTTCTTTTCCGTTATCAGTTGCAATTGCAATGCGGTCGATCGGTCATTCGAGCGGCGTCCGTCTGGGGACAACGTTCGACGATCGGCAGCTTGCCGTTAACCGATAAGCGTCACGTTGCCGGCCTGGGGGCCTTTTTGGCCCTGCACGATGTCGAAGCTGACCCGCTGGCCTTCTTCGAGCGTGCGGAAGCCGTCGGCGTTGATGGCCGTAAAGTGGACGAAAACGTCGCCCGCGCCGGTGTCAGGCTCGATGAAACCGTAGCCCTTTTCGGCGTTGAACCACTTGACCGTGCCTTCCTGCAAAAGGTGTAACCTCCCTAGCTGAATTGCGGACCTGCGGTGGGCAGCGGCTTCAAGCCGCCGTACCCGTGCGAGGTCATGGTGCGACTATAACACACCGGCAAGGGCTTGTCTACACTGAATTGCAATTTTCTTCGGAAACAGGATTTGGGGACGCTGTGTCGTTGGTGGCCCGAGGGACCGCAATCCGCACCCGGCCCATCCGCACCCGGCCCATCC
>CALKAQ010000125.1 GCA_937983075.1 uncultured bacterium
GAATACCCGTGACGAACACGCCACAATTTCGTGGGACGCCGTTTTCGGCGCGGCGGCTTATGCGGTTGAACGTGCGGATGCCGAGAGTGACTTCGTGGAAATCGCTGTCGTTGAAGCGACCAATTATACGGACCGCGATGTCCAAAACCATGCCGAGTATCGCTATCGTATCCGAGCGGTTGAGGCCGGCGGCAGCGCAAGTGAACCATCAGCTGAGCTTCGCGTGTTGATTGAGCCGGCCATCGTCAACGACACGTTTGACGGACCGTTGAACATGGATGTGTGGGCGATTTACGACTGGTCGAAAGGAGCGACGATCGAAACGCGGGACGGTCTCCTCGTCTTCGAAGGCTTCGACCAAAGCGGATGGAACACGAACATCGCCGGCATCGTGCTTCGCGAGAAAATCGATCTCACCGGTGTCAAGACGGTGATCGAAATCGATTACGTCAGTCACAATTGGACCGAGCTGAATCCCGGCTTTTTTGAGACGTACCTCGAGGGAGGCCACGACATTTTCGATGAAATCGGCTTCCGCATCACCGTGGAACCCAACCGAATCGACACGCGCATCGCACACGGAGGCAACGGTCAGTTTTCGCCGAGCTTCGGATGGACGGGTGTCAAGTCGCCTCCATATACATTCCGCTGGGAGTTGACCCACCGTGAAGGCCCTTGGTTCGACCATGCCGTCTTCATTGACAATGCGTTGATTTTCCAAGGCCAGGTGAACATCGGCACCATCAACCCGGCGGGATTGCATTTCTACTTCTGGGTTGCCAACGACACACACGCGGGACCGTCCGCAGTGGATCGCATTTTAATCTATCAAGAATAGACACATGAATGTTGGGGGGAAGCGCTGCGCAAGTGCGCGTGCTTCTCCTCAACGTTTTTCCATCGTTCGATGACCGACTGGAGGAGCTGGATACGGTGAACATCGGCATCAACAGTTTTGTATGGGAATCTCCGTTCAGAACGACCGAACAAGTACTGGCATATGTCGACGACGTTGGTCACCCGAACATCGGTCTGCATTTGGACACTTTCCACATGCACTCAAAAGAGCGAGACTCGGCCGAAGCGATTCGGTGTGCCGGAGATCGTCTCTTTCACTTCCATGCTCGTGCGAATGACCGCGGTGTGCCGGGGCTGGGACAGGTGAACTGGACAACCGTAGCCGCAGCGGAGCAGCGGCTATGACGGGGCGGTCGTCATTCAATCCTGTACTCCTGAACTTCAAACCATCGCTCGAGCCGGCTGAGATGTCCGCGTACGATTCGTAGGCTCCGAACCAAAAGCATAGAGTGAAATGTCCAAGTTGGGTACAGGCACACACAGGGCGGAGGTTGGCAATGGAAGTGACAAACGCACCAGAGCATGGACAACCAGACGTTCAGACCGTTCAACCCTTGTTCGAAATGCATCACGTCACCAAGCGATTTCCAGGCGTTGTAGCACTGAACGACGTCAGCTTCGACTGCTATCCCGGCGAAGTGCACGCACTCGTCGGCGAAAACGGCGCAGGCAAATCGACGTTGATGAAAGTTTTGAGCGGTGTGTACCAACCGGATGAAGGGAGTATTTGGGTCGACGGTGCTCGCTGTTCGTTTCGTCATCCGTTGGATGCGCAACGTGCGGGCATCAGCATTATTTATCAGGAGTTTAACCTGTTGCCCGACCGTACCGTGGCTCAAAACATTTTTATCGGTCGCGAGCCAACCAAACGGGGCCTGATCAACTACGAAGAAATGCGCCGCAACACACAGCGGCTGTTGAGCGAACTTGAAGTGGATGATTGGATTTCCCCCGATATGCTCGTTCGACATCTGTCGGTTGCCGGACAGCAAATGGTGGAAATCGCCAAGGCGCTGTCCTTTGAGTCGCGGGTGTTGATTATGGATGAGCCCACGGCGGCTTTGGCCCCTCACGAAGTCGAGGTTTTGTTCCGATTGGTGCGTCGCTTGCAGCAACGAGGTTTGGGCATTGTTTATATATCGCACCGTTTCAAAGAAATTTTCG
Organism: uncultured bacterium; assembly: GCA_937983075.1. Taxonomy (GTDB): domain Bacteria; phylum Bacillota; class Limnochordia; order DTU080; family JAAYLA01; genus CALKAQ01. Next base: position 2,023 of record CALKAQ010000125.1, read on the forward strand.
AGCTCGCAGACCGAATCACGGTGCTCAAGGATGGCAAAAAAGTAGCTACCGTTGAAAAAGCGGCTGTTACGTCAGCGGACATTATCGAGATGATGGTTGGGCGCCCGCTTGAGGAGTTTTATCCCGACTACGCCAAGCCGGACGAGATCGGTGAGGTCGTTCTCCGCGTCGTCAACGGCGGCAATCAGCGTTTGCGAAATATCAACCTGGAGCTGCGGTCAGGGGAGATCGTTGGTCTGGCAGGCTTGCAAGGCTCCGGGACGACCGATCTCGTGCGAGCGATATTCGGCAGTGAGCCATTTCAAACAGGAACGATGGAACTGGCCGGCAAGCCGGTGCGCATGCGGCGGCCCCGGCAGGCGGTTCGGCGCCGAATGGCCTTTTTGTCGGAAAATCGCAAAGAAGAAGGCTTGTTCTTGATGCAAAGCGTGCGTGACAACATCGCCATTACGGTGCGGGCGCTGCGGTCATTGCTCGGTCCCATTCGTCGGAACCGTCTGGAGCAAGACGTTACGATCGAAGGGCTCGCACAAGAGGTCGACGTACGCGCGGCGGGCCTTCACCAAGAAGTCCAATATTTGAGCGGCGGAAACCAACAGAAAGTCCTTCTCGCTCGATGGTTGGCCACTCGGGCAAAAGTGTGGATTTTCGCCGAGCCGACCCGCGGCATCGATGTCAACGCGAAGGCGGCCATTCACGCTCGCATACGTGAGCTTGCCCGATCCGGCAGCGCCGTGTTGATGACTTCCTCTGAGCTTCCCGAAGTCATCGGGATGAGCGATCGGATCGTTGTGATGCACGAAGGAACCATCGCCGGAGAGCTCCCGGCGGGGGCAAGTGAAGCACAGATTATGCGCTTGGCCACGGGGGAAGCGGCCGATACAGGGCAGGTGAGCGTGAGCGTATGAAGGTCGTGGTTCAACCTAGCCGACCGCAGTTATGGAGACGCATTCCACCGGTGTATGTGATTTTGGTCGTCATTACCGTTGTTGCCTGGATTCTCGTGGAACTTTACGGACGGGGCTCGTTCTTCGGCAAGGAAAACATCGCCAACATTCTTCAACGCTCCGTGTCGCTCGGAATCGTCTCGGTCGGTCAAACGTTTACCATCTTGGCGGGATCGTTGGATTTGTCGGTTGCGAACATGATATCGGTTTCCGCTGTCATGTCTTCTTATATCATGCAGGGGGATCCGAGCCGCGTACCTTTTGCCATCGCCACGGTTGTGCTGATTGGCGTCATTGTCGGCCTCGTCAACGGACTATTGATCACGCAACTCCGGGTGAACCCGCTCATCAGCACGTTGGGCACCGGCCTTCTTTTGCAAGGCATATTGAGCGCAAGTTTTCGCAATTTCGCCGGCTCTGTACCCGAAGAGTTTCAAGTGCTCGCTTATGGTTCCATCGGCCCGATCTCCTACTCGGTGCTAATGTTTATCATCATCGCCTCCATCGGGGTTTTCATTCTGCGCAAGACGCGCTTTGGTGCACATCTGTACGCAGTCGGCGGCAGCCAAGAAGTGAGCCGACTTTCGGGCCTTCGCACCACCCGCGTGCTGCTCGGAGCTCATGTCATTGCCAGTTTGACTGCGGTGATCACCGGCATCTATCTCGCAAGCCGCTTGGGGGCGGGCGCCCCTTGGGTCGGCCGTGACGGTGTTTACGATCTTGAATCGATTGCTGTCGTGGTCATCGGGGGAACGGCTCTTGCCGGCGGACGCGGCGGGGTCATGGGCACCGTAGCGGGCGTACTGATCTTTGCCATCCTTGACTCGATGTTCAATTTGCTGGGCGTTGGATCGTATTTGAAGCAAGTATTGCGCGGTCTGATCATCATTGCGGCAGTGGCGAGCTACTCGATCCGCACGAAGGAAGAAGTGAGCTGACGGTCATGGCAAAATTGCAGCATGAAGTTCCTCAAGCGAATGCATGGCGGACCGTTGTCACGGCCATCGGGCAGATTTTCCGTTGGGTGCCGCCCATTTATTTCATCTTCGCAGCCATTATGATCGGCATTGGGCTGACCAATGAAAACTTCTTCACCCATTACCGCAACACGTTGAACTTGCTGTTACAGGCGGCACCGTTGGCGGTTTTGGCTGCAGGGCAGCTTTTTGTCATCATCTCAGGCGGCTTCGATTTGTCCGTCGGATCGATCATCACGTTCGTCGTGCTTGGAAGCTCGATCATGCTCAGCGGGAATCCGGAGGCCACCTACTGGGTCATTGCGATGATGTTGGGCATCGGCATTGTCGTTGGATTGTTCAATGGCGCGGTAACTCACTACCTTAAAGTGCCGTCCATCATCACCACGCTGGGCATGATGTTGACGATCAAGGGCGCGGCGCTGCTCTGGTCCGGCGGGGCGCCGAGAGGATCTTTGCCCGCTGCCTTTCGGGTCTTCGGGCGAGATCGCATGGACAAATTCCTCATTTGGGAACGATTCCCACACGCTGTCCTCATTCTCGCCGGAATCGGGATCGTAGCGACGCTGCTTTTGCATCGCACCAATTTTGGAAAACAAGTATATGCGGTCGGTGACAACCCCCGGGCTGCCGCTCTGGCTGGAATCAACGTGCCGCTCGTGCGCATGATCTGTTTCGCACTGTCCGGTTTGTTCGCGGCCATTGCCGGCGTTTTGCTCGGCGGATTTTCCGGCGTATCGACTCAGGTCGGTGACGGCTACGAGCTGCGCGCCATTACGGCCGTCGTTTTGGGCGGTGCAAGGCTGCTCGGCGGCCGAGGCGGCATGCCTGAAGCGATCATGGGGGCCATCACCTTGCAGGCGTTGTTCAGCCTGCTGAACAATTTGGGCTTGCCGCAGCCGCTGCGCGAGGCGGTTCAAGCCGTAATCTTGATTTCAGCGGCTGCTTATGCCGTTTTACGAGAACGACGCAAGGCGTAATCCAATGCCGCGAAAGGGGGGGTGCCTGGTAGGAATCAGGTAGGAATCGGGGTGAAGCGGCTGGTGTTGTGGAACGCATGGTCCGTCGAACGAACACAATGACATTCTCTCTGGCGAAAGGAGTCGAGGTCCATTGAAAAACCGTATCAAGGCTGTACTCGGAATGTGTTTGATAGCATTGGTGGCATCCGTGTCGGTTTTTGGTCAGGCGTCTGAGTTTTTTGATCCGGACGAGTTTCAACGGCAGATGGAGCTTTTGAACGTCGAACCCGTCGGTCCGGCGGATCAACCGTGGCTTCAAGCGCTCGATCCGAATTACGTCAGCACGACCCAGTATGCCAAGGAGCCGCCGTGGACCATTTGCTTCTCGAATGCCGGACTTTTCAATCCGTGGCGGGTTGTCGGCTACGAAACCATGATGGCGACAGTCGAAACGATTCCGGAAATTGCGGAGTTCATTGTTCTGGATGCTGAAGGCAGAGACGACAAGCAAATTTCGGACATAGCTGACCTCGTTTCCAGCGGAGACTGTGACTTGCTGATTGTTTCGCCGAATACGACCGCTGCACTTACACCGGCCGTCGAACAGGCGTGCCAACGGCTTCCGGTCATCGTGTTCGACCGCGGTGTCAACACAAACTGCCCTGTGACTTTCATCAGCCCCATCGGCGGCTACGCCTATGGTGCACAAGGTGCGCAGTTCATCGTTGAAAACCTTCCCCCGGGTGGAACCGTTTTGGCCTTGCGCATTTCGCCGGGCGTCGACGTGTTGGAAACCCGTTGGTCGGCAGCTGAACAAATTTTCAAGGAAGCCGGCGTGAGGGTGTTGGGCGATGAGTTCACCGGGGACGACCGGGCTACGACGAAGCAAATCGTCATGGACTATCTCAATCGCTTCGGACAGATCGACGCGGTCTGGATGGACGCCGGGGCGACCACTGTGGCTGCAATCGAAGCCTTTGAGGATCTGGGCTTTGACATCCCGATCTTCGTCGGCGAAGACCAGCAAGACTTCCTCGTCAAGTGGGCGGAAGAAGGCCTGACGGCCATCGGACCTTCATACCCGACTTTCCAATGGCGGACGGCGGTTTTGGCGGCCGTCATGGTGTTGTCGGGAGAAGATGTGCCGTCGCCGTGGCGATTGCCACAGCCGACTGTGACGCAGGATAATCTCGAACAGTACCTCCAAGCGAACATGCCCCCGCAGCACTACGCTTTCTGCGGCTGTGAAGACCTGCCGGGCTATCCGGAGCGGTGGGGCGGTCGATCCAACTGACGATCGTGCGCATGCTTCGCAGCTCGTAGAGCAATGCACCCAGTCGGCTTGGCTGGGTGCATTGCTTGCCTGCCGCTGGTCAGACGGTCCGGCCGCCCACTGTGCCTTCCCGCCGCACCGCATATCCCCAGTTCGTGATCAATACAGATACTAGGCCGGGCAATGTTTGCCTCGGCTATGTACATCACGGCCGGAAGAGGGATTCGGATGCGCTGGGATCGAAGATGGAGAAACACGGTGATTGCAGTTGTCTTGCTCGTTGTCGTTTCGGCGGTGTCTTACGCCGGACTTCCGGTTACGCAGCGCATGGAAGAATACATTGTTTTCGTGTTGACCACCGATTTTGAGACGGACATGTTTGCCGCACAAGCGGAGCAAGTTGCTGCATGGGCCGAGGACTTCAGCTGGGCACGAGATTTGGGTGTGCTTTGGCACCGTTTGGAGGCTCTGGTGACCCCTGCGCGCAGGGCGACGCAAGACAGCGGTGATTCGGAGGCCGCATCCGGATGGGATGAAAGGTAATGTGTGCCCATGAACGTGGGGACATATCGGGGCGTCCGGATCAAGATCAGCTGGGCCTTTTTGGTTGTCATCGGTCTTTTTGTACTTCTTGAACGCCTGCCCGAGATGCTCATGCTTTTTGGCATCGTCGTGGTGCACGAAATGGCTCATGTCGCGGTCGCATTGCGATTCGGACAGCGGGTCGAGGAAATTGAACTGCTCCCGTTCGGCGGGGTTGCACGGGTTGAAAGCCCGCTGGAGCTCAACCCGGCGGTCGAACGTACGGTCGCGATTGCGGGGCCATTGACCAACTTTATGCTGTTCGGCGTCGGATACGTTGTTTTCACGTATCTTGATTGGAATCTCGTATGGATCCGGTTTTTTATGCAAGCCAACGCGGCTTTGGGGTTGTTTAATTTGCTGCCCGCTCTTCCGCTCGACGGAGGAAGAATTTTACGGGCATCCCTTGCAGAAAGGCTTGGTTTTGGCCGCGCAACCGAGTGCGCCGTAAAGTTGGGGAAAGGTTTGTCTTTGGTGTTGATGATCATTGGAAGCTTTGGGCTTGCGACCGGTTTGTTCAACGTATCGCTCATGGTGATGAGCATCTTTATTTTCGCTGCGGCAAAGAAGGAACAGGCAAACGCTTTCTTTGTGCTTTTTCGCTATATCACGAGAAAAAAAGACGAAGTACAAGCTCAAACGACCTTGCAGGTCGAGCAGCTTGCGGTTACTAAGAAGGCGCGAATTCGGGACGTTTTTCAGCGGATCGTACCGGGACGGTACCATTTGATATGGGTGATTGACGAGTCGGGTGAGACGATCGGCGTTGTGACGGAAGGGGATTTCATCGACGGGCTGCTGCTTCGCGGCATGGACACGACGCTGCAGGAACTGGTGTGCAATGAAGCCGAGTGAATATGGTAAAAAGAGGTTATTCCACCTTAGGTATTGGGATGGATTGACACGCTTAGCTCGTTATGGTATTGTAAAACCATACATTTGTTCGACTCTTTTGCGTTGATTTTGTTTCTTTTGGCGAACATACATTCCTTTTCAGGCCTGTTCTCGCATGCGTTGTCTTATTCCTTGACTGATCTTCTGGTGGGCCCAAGTTGGATTTCCCGTCGTACCAAGCTTGTGCTCGATCATGAGTTTGATTGAGTTGCAATTGCCGGACAACCCGCACTTCCACATTTTACTTCCCAACCTGAGGGACGGTAACTTGTAGAGGTCAGGCAATCACGGCGATGACCGTGTCAAGGCTTGCTGAAATTCCCTGATGGTATTTGTGAAGCGCCGTCAAACTTGCATAGGAACGAAATGGCAGGGGAAGGTTAAATAGGCACGATATCCTCGATCTTGCTGGTCCCTGTGATACCGGAATGCTTGCCTTGCTGAACAAATTTAACGCATATTGGCTTCAACCGAATGACGATCAATCAATTCGGCTCCGCTGGGTCTAACGAATTTTGCCATTTTCTATCTTGGTTTTTGTCAGAAACTGGAGTGACTAACCTAATGAAGCGGGAGATTGTCATCAATGCCGCTTTTGGAGAGACGCGAGCCGCAATTTTGGAGGATCGGCGTCTTGTAGAGCTGTATGTTGAACGCGAGGCAAACCAGCGAGTTGTTGGAAACATTTATTTGGGGCGAGTTGAAAACGTGTTGCCGGGCATGCAGGCCGCGTTTGTCAACATCGGTTTGGAACGGAATGCCTTTTTGTATGTTGACGACGCGCTGGCTTATCGCGACTTTAACGGAAATGACGTCGACGCGATCGATTCCATGCGGAATCACGTTTCTCGTCCCCGATCCATCACCGAAATCGTTCACGAAGGCCAACCCATACTCGTCCAAGTCACCAAAGAACCCTTAGGCACCAAAGGGGCCCGAGTCGTCACCAACTTGTCGATTCCAGGACGTTACTTGGTTCTCATGCCGACGGTCGATTACATTGGTATATCGCGGCGTATACAGGACGAAGCCGAGCGGGAACGATTGCGCGAAATCGCCAAGCGCATTTGCCCGGCGGGCTTCGGATTGATTGTGCGAACGGTGGCGGAGGGGCGTTCCGAAGAAGAACTTATGCAGGACGCTGAGTTCCTCACTCGCATGTGGAAAGACATTGAGGCACGTGCACGTGACGCCAAGCCACCGGCTCTGGTATATAAAGACTACGATTTGGTGTATCGGCTGACGCGGGACCGATTTACGAACGAGATCCACAAATTTGTGATCGATTCGGAACCGCTCTATCGGAAAGTCATCCACTTGCTGGATTTTTTGGCGCCGCATCTGAAAGACCGGGTGTATCGCTATCACGAAGGACCGCCCATTTTCGACGCGTATGGCATCGAAAAACAGATCGACCAAGCGTTGGAACCGCGCGTCTGGCTCAACTGCGGCGGTTATTTGGTCATCGATCATTCGGAAGCGCTCACCAGCATCGATGTCAATACGGGGCGGTACATTGGCACGACCAATCTGTCGGACACCGTTCTCAAGACCAACCTCGAAGCGGCCGAAGAAATAGCGCGTCAGCTCCGGCTGCGTGACATCGGCGGCATTATCATCATCGATTTTATCGACATGGACTCCAAAGAAGACGAGATGAAGGTGCTCGCCAAACTCGAGGAAGCGGTGCGCCGTGACAAAACCCGGACGCATATTCTCGGGTTTACCAATCTCGGCCTTGTGGAAATGACCCGCAAGAAAGTCAAACAAGACATTGAAGATCTTTTTCACAAAGAGTGTCCTACGTGTCGGGGAAGCGGGCAAATCCTCAGTGAAACAACCGTGGCTTATCGGGTGCAGCGCGAGATCAAGCGAGTGGCCCGAGAGTCTGACGCTGAAGCGATGCTGATCGCATGCCACCCGTCGGTAGCCGCGGTGATCATCGGTTCAGGTGGAGCGAACTTGCGGCGATTGGAGGAGTCCATCAAGAAGACCGTCTTCCTTAAAGGCACTGAAGGTCTTGCCATCGATGACGTACGCTTTCTCGCCATGGGCACGCGGGCAGAAGTCGAGCGACAAGCGCTGCCTGTACACGAAGGTCAAGTGCTCGACATCCAAGTAGAAGAGCCGCATGTGTCCAATCCGAGGGATGGCATCGCCCGCGTGGAAGGTTATGTTCTCGACATCGAGGGTGCAGGGCATCATGTCGGCAAAAAGCTGCAAGTTGAAATCACTCGGGTATTTCGCACGTACGCGAAAGGCAGGATGGTTGCTCGCTGAGTTGATTGACACTGCCTATGCCCTATGCTAAGATTTTTAGGTACGTTTGCCTACCGCCACGATCGATTGCGGATCGTGGGTGCTGTAGGAAGCGGAAGCCGCACGTCATGGGCTTGCAAATGGCCGAAGGAGCATCAATTCGGTCTGCCTGATTGACGGCGAGCCTATACGGAGGGAGAAACCCCATGTTTGCGATTGTCGAAACTGGTGGAAAGCAGTATCGCGTCGCCGAAGGCGACACGGTTGACGTAGAAAAGCTGGATGCCGAGGTTGACGCAAAGGTTGAGCTCGACCGCGTCACATTGCTGCAGGCTGACGGCACCGTGCGTATTGGCACGCCGTATGTCGAGGGTGCCAAGGTTATCGCACGTGTTGTGAAGCAAGGAAAGGGCCCGAAGATCCGCGGGTTCGTCTACAAACCGAAGAAAAACTATCGACGCCGGTTCGGCCACCGCCAGCCTTTTACGCGTATTCAAATTGAAAAGATTGAAGGGTAAGACGCGTGATCTCGATCGAGGTCATTCGAACGCCCACCGGTGAAGTCATCGAGTTTACCGCCCACGGACATGCCGGATATGACGATTGGGGACAGGATATTGTATGTGCTGCCGTATCGGCACTAACTTTATCGGCAGTCAACGGGCTAATGGCTCACGCACAGTTGCAGCCCGATGTCCGGGCGGATGAAAAGACCGGGCTTCTCCATTGTCGCCTGCACCCGGACATGTTGCGGGGTGAGGCCGGCATCAAGGCCCAGGCAATTCTTGAGACCATGGTCACCGGTTTGGAGGAAATCGCCAAGCTTTATTCGGACCACATCGAGGTAAAGGAGGTCGTCCGAACATGATCCGCATGAACTTGCAGTTCTTCGCGTCGAAGAAGGGTGTAGGCAGCACGCGGAACGGTCGCGATTCGAAGTCGAAGCGCCTAGGGGTCAAGCGCCACGACGGTCAGTTCGTCACCGCAGGCAGCATTTTGGTTCGCCAGCGCGGTACGAAGGTCCGGCCGGGTGTCGGTGTGGGCATCGGCAAAGATGACACGCTCTACGCGAAGATCGACGGCTATGTGTCGTTCGAACGTGTGGGCAAGAACGGCAAACGGGTCAGCGTATACCCGGAGGAGCTCGTCGCCACGACAGCCTAAAATATTCCAAACGGCGGGGAATGCGGCGGAAAGCAGCACCACCCGCAGGCGGTCGCGAGGGCCCGGACACCTGTGGAAGGTGTGCCGGGCCCTTGTCGTGTAGAGCATTCCAGTGCATGGAGGCGGCAGAGATGTTTGTCGATCAAGCGCGCATTTTCGTTCAAGCCGGGGCGGGAGGAAACGGTGTTGTTTCGTGGCGCCGTGAAAAATATGTCCCACAAGGCGGACCGGACGGAGGAGACGGCGGCAGGGGCGGTTCCGTTTTTTTGGAGGCGACCGGTGATCTCACCACGCTCATCGATTTCCGCTATCAACCGCGCTATAAGGCGGAACGCGGCGGTCATGGCCAAGGCGGCAAAAGGCACGGCAAAAATGGCGAGGACCGTGTGATCAAGGTTCCCGTGGGAACACAAGTCTTCGACGATGAAACCGGCGAGCTGCTTGTCGATTTGGTTGAGCCGGGGCAGCGCTGGCTTGCTGCGCGGGGCGGCCGAGGAGGCAGGGGCAATGCCCGTTTTGTGACGCCGCAGCGCCAAGCGCCTGCGTTCGCCGAAAAAGGCGAGTCGGGAGAAGAGCGTTGGCTCCGTTTGGAACTCAAGCTTTTGGCGGATGTCGGCCTGGTGGGCTACCCCAACGCCGGAAAATCGACGTTGATTTCGGTGATTTCAGCGGCTCGCCCGAAAATTGCCGATTACCCGTTTACCACCCTTGTACCGAATCTCGGCGTCGTATCGATTGAAGAGGGCAAGAGTTTTGTCGTGGCCGATATTCCCGGCCTCATTGAGGGGGCTCATGCCGGAGTCGGTTTGGGACACGATTTCCTGCGGCACGTGGAAAGAACCCAGGTGTTGGCTCACATTGTCGATGCTTCGGGCCGGGAAGGGCGTTCGCCGGTGGATGATCTGCGGGTGATCGACCGTGAGCTGGAAGCATATGGAGCGGGTTTGTCGGAACGTCCGCAAATCATCGTCGCCAATAAAATGGATTTGCCTGAAGCACGGGAGAATCTGCCGGCCATCGAGGCTTACGGGGCGGAGCGAGGACGGGAAGTCATTCCTATATCGGCTGTGACCGGTGAGGGCGTGCGAAAGCTCGTCTTCGCATTGTGGCAGGAAGTCGAGAAAGCCCGCGGCATCGCCGCGAAAGAACGGGAACAACAAGCCGCCGAGGTGCAGCATACGTTCAGAGCGGCCGCCGACAGGCCGGAGCGGCGCCGCGGGCCGCGGCTCGACGAGTTTGAGATTCGCGTTGAAGCGGACGGCTTTGTTGTGGAAGGAGAAGGCATCCGCAATTTATTGGAACGACTCGACTTTAATCATGAAGGATCGCTCCGGTACTTCCAAAGTCTCATGGCACGCATTGGCCTCAATGAGGCGCTGAGGCGCAAAGGAGCTTCTCACGGCGATTTGGTGCGCATATATGATTTCGAGTTTGAATTTATGGATTGAGGTTCGGAAGGAACCGATCCGCTCGATGCCGAAACGCACCATGAATACGTAATGAGAAAGGGGCAGCTCGTCCGCGTATGATGGATCGTAGCGAATGCCTTCCGCAAGGCTAATCGTATTATCGTTAAACTAGGTACGAGTACCATCACCTATCCAAACGGAAAACTCAACTATGGTTTGCTCGAACAAATTGTTCGTCAGCTCAGCGACGTTGCCAATCGAGGCAAAGAGGTCATTGTCGTTACCTCCGGTGCGGTTGGTGCTGGGCTGAGCCGTCTCGGACTGACCGAGCGTCCGAAGACGATTCCGGAAAAGCAGGCTGCTGCGGCGGTTGGCCAAGGGCTTCTCATGCAGACGTACGAGACGCTCTTCAGCCAATACGGGCATATTGTCGCTCAGGTGTTGTTGACTCGCGGCGATATCACCGACCGCAATCGTCACCTCAATGCCCGAAACACCTTGGTCACGCTACTCAAGAAAGGTGTCATCCCGATCATCAACGAAAACGACACGGTTTCGGTCGACGAGCTCCGCTTTGGCGACAACGACCGTCTTGCCGCGCTGGTGTCGGGTTTGGTTGACGCCGACCTTTTGATCCTCCTGTCGGATGTCGACGGGGTGTATGACGCCGATCCACGGAGTTCGGAAAACGCACGACTCATTCCCCTCATCACCGATCCCACGGAATGGTTTGACGTGGCAGGTGGTCCCGGATCCCGATTCAGCAGCGGAGGCATGGCCACCAAGCTGCAAGCTGCGCACATCGCTATTCAGCAAGGATGTGCCGTCATCGTCGCCAACGGTTCCAGACCGGGGGTCATTTACGATATCTTGGCCGGTGAACCGGTTGGAAGCCTATTTTTGCCGGAAGAGCGGCGCCTCGACATGCGCAAGCGGTGGATCGCCTTGTTTCAAACTCCTCAAGGCGAATTAGAGGTCGACGACGGAGCGAGCGCCGCCATTCTGTACCAAGGCAAAAGCTTGTTGGCCATCGGGGTAACGGCGGTGCGGGGAAATTTTGAACGGGGCGATCTCGTGCAAGTGTTTGACTCAACACGTCAGGAAATTGCACGTGGACTGGTCAATTATTCATCCGAACAGATGGAGAAGATTAAGGGACAGCCTACGGAGGCGATTCCCGGACTGCTCGGACAAGATATCGACGACGAAGTGATTCACCGAGACAATCTTGTCATTACCTACGTACAAGCAAAGGAGTCGTGATCAAGATGTTCGAAGAGGTGACAACGTACGACGAAGCCCGCACCAAGGCGCTTGCCGCCCGGAAGGCTGCGCGCGGTCTCGCAGTGTGCTCGTCCGCAGTCAAAGACGCGGCGCTGCACGCGATGGCTGACGCGCTGATCGAGCGGCAGGAGGAAATTTTGGCGGCCAACCGGCGTGATTTGGAACAGGCGAAGGCGGATGGCTTGTCCGCGGCGTTCATCGATCGCCTGACGCTCAACGAAGAGCGCATTCGCGGCATGGCGGACGGCTTGCGTGAAGTGGCCGCTCTGCCTGATCCGGTGGGAGAAATCGAGCGCATGTGGCGCCGGCCGAATGGTCTGCAAATCGGTCGGATGCGTGTGCCGCTCGGGGTCGTCGGCATCATTTACGAAGGCCGCCCCAATGTGACGGCAGACGCAGCCGGGCTTTGTCTGAAGGCGGGAAATGCCGTCGTCTTGCGGGGAAGCAGCAGCGCCATTCATTCCAACAAGGCAATTGCCCGCATTTTGTCGGAGGCGGCCGAAAAAGCCGGTTTGCCCGCGGGAGCCATCAACTTAATTGAAGACACCGATCGTGCAGTCGTACAGTCGATGATGCGTCTCAACGGCATGATTGATGTTCTCATTCCGCGCGGCGGGGCCGGTCTCATTCGAAGCGTGATCGAGAACGCGACGGTCCCTGTGATCGAGACGGGGACAGGCAACTGCCACGTTTACGTCGACGCATCGGCTGATCTCGATATGGCCCATGCCATCGTCGTCAATGCGAAGACGCAGCGACCCGGGGTGTGCAATGCGGCTGAAACGCTGTTGGTCCACCGGGACGTTGCCGAGACGTTCTTGCCTCGCGTCGCTGAAACGCTGATCAATGTCGGCGTGGAGTTGCGTGGATGCCCGGCGGCACGGGGTATTGTTGCGGACATGAAGCCGGCGGCCGATGAAGATTGGGACGAGGAATATTTGGACCTTACGCTTGCTGTTCGGGTGGTCGACAGCTTGGATGAGGCGATTGAACACATTGAACGGCACGGCACCGGCCATTCCGAAAGTATCGTGACATCCGACTACGCAGCCTCCCGACGCTTTTTGCAGGAAGTCGATGCTGCTGCGGTGTATGTCAACGCTTCCACTCGTTTTACTGACGGCAATGTCTTTGGATTTGGTGCGGAGATCGGCATCAGCACGCAGAAATTGCACGCGCGTGGGCCGATGGGATTGCAGGAGTTGACGACGACGAAGTATGTCGTCTTGGGTGAAGGCCAAATTCGCGAATGACGGTGTGCGAAGTTTGCTTTGCGCTGAAAAGCCCGCTCGGGCCAATATGTGGCAAGAGAGAGGTTTGGTGTGTCGGAACAGCAGCTTGATCGTGTAAAGCGAATTGGCGTATTTGGCGGCACCTTTGATCCACCTCATGTTGGGCACTTGGCGGCGGCCGAGCACGTTCGCCAGGTGCACCACTTGGATCAAGTGATTTTTGTGCCGGTAGGAAAGCCGCCGCATAAAGCAAGCGACCGCCTGACATCGGCTCGTCACCGTTATTTGATGACGGTGTTGGCGACATTGGAGAACCCCCATTTTACCGTTTCTCGGGTCGAAATCGATCGCCGGGGCATTTCGTACACAGTCGATACACTGCGTCAGCTGAGGGCGGAGTTCGGCGAAGAAAACGAGTATTTCTTCCTCATCGGCTACGACGCTTTAAACGCGTTTCATACATGGCGAGAACCGGAGCAGATATTGCAGATGTGTCGCTTGATCGCGCTTGCGCGGCCGGGGTACTCGCTCCATGAGCTGCCTGAGAAGCTCGGCTCGCTCTATACGGATTTTCGAGACCGAATCATCATTGCGGAAATGCCTCAATTCGATGTCTCGTCCCGTGAAATTCGTGAGCAAATCGCGGAAGGGGCTTCCGTTCGATACCGAGTCCATGAATTGGTGCTAAATTACATAGAACGGTTCGGCTTGTACCGCGAGGCCTCAAGGTGACGTCTGTCGAAAACGCTTCAAGTATATGTGATGGCAGTGAAAGAGGGGCACGGATGGTCGATTTTGAGAGAGCAAAAGCCTGGGTAGCTTCTCGGCTCAGCCAAGGAAGGTTGGAGCATTCGTTGCGTGTCGCGGACGAAGCCGTGCGTCTGGCTCGGCGCTGGGGTGCGGACGCTGAGAAGGCCAGATTGGCCGGCATTTTGCACGACGCCGCACGGGAGCTTCCCCAGGAAGAGCTGCGTCGACTCGTTGCCGAGCACCGGATCGCCGTCACCGAACAAGAGCTCCAAGTGCAAGAGCTGCTTCATGCGCCCGTCGGCGCATTTCTTGTCCGGCACGAGTTTGGAATGGATGATGCCGACGTGTGGGCGGCTATTCGCTATCACACGACGGGACGGGCGGGCATGTCCGTGCTCGAAAAAGTGATTTATTTGGCCGATTACATCGAGCCGGGGCGTAATTTCCCCGGTGTCGATCAAGCCCGTCGCTTGGCGGAAACGAATCTCGATGAGGCTATATTTTGGGCCTTGAACCAGACGATCGACTACTTGGCCCAGCGGGGCAGAGCTGCACACCCCTTCACTGTTGAAGCCCGAAATGCGCTCCGGACATCGGGGTTGGGTTGATTACCCGAGGAGGCATAGCGTAGCGTGTCGCGTTCATCCGAACTTGAAAGAGAGTGGCGGTCTTTCGATGAGCCGCGGGAGCCCAGGCAACGGCGCAGACGTTGGCTGGCCGGTGTCGGAATCTTTTTGCTCACGGTGATTCTTGTAGCGGGAGGCCTCGTTTATTATTGGTGGAACCAGGGAAGTCGGGGCCAAGGAGTCGAAGTACGTGGTGAATCCGGCACCGTTGCGAATCGGCTCGTCGTATTGGCTATGGGGCTGGACGCGGTGGAACCGCATCGCACGGATACCATGCAGCTCGTTTCGGTCGACAGCGAAAGAGGGCACCTCGGCATTCTTTCCATACCCCGGGATACTCGAGTGGAACTGCCCGGGTACGGCTGGCGGCGAATCAACGAAGCCAACGCATTGGGCGGCGCTGAACTGGCAGTGCAAGCGGTTGAAGACTTATTGGGAATTAAAATCGACTATTGGCTGCGGGTCGATTTCAGCGGGTTTGAACAAATTGTCGACGCGCTCGGTGGAGTTGAAATCGACATTCCGTACCACATGCAATACACCGATACGGCGCAAAACCTTTATATTGACTTGCCAGCCGGACGTCACCGCCTGAATGGCGAGCAAGCGCTGCATTACGTGCGTTATCGGGACGGGCTTGGCGATGTCTCGCTCGTCGATCCGCGGCGAAATGAATACGGTGGCCGAATCGTCCGTCAGCTGGAATTTATGAAGATTCTGATTCGGGAAGTGCTCAAGCCGTCCAATATATGGAACTCGCCGCAGATGATCGTGCGCTTGATGGAATTGGTCGACACCAATATGTCGATCAGCACCGGTATTCGTCTGGCAGGTGCATTAAGCCAGGTCGACTTCGATACGATCGACACGCAAGTATTGCCAGGACGCGGTGAAACTATTGGCGGGGCTTCATACTGGGTTTACGACGAAGCGCTCGTGCGCGAGGCGGTAAACCGCGTTGTCTTGGGGCGCTCCGCATTGACTCAAGTACAGGTTCTCAATGGAAACGGCAAGCAAGGTGCGGCGCAGGCTGCCGCCGATCGGCTGCGCCTCGAAGGATATTACGTGGTCTCGGTAGGGAATGCCGATCACTTTCGCTATCCGAACACACAAATCATCCAGCGCAACGGCAATGTTGAGGGGGCTCAGGCCATAGCGGATATTCTCGGCAGCGGCATCAGCATGTCAACCAGCAGCCTGCCGCAAAGTCTGATTCACGCAGAAGCGGACTACGTCGTCATTTTGGGCGCTGATTATCAAGGATGACAAGTTCTCGAAAGGAGCGAGTGAGCGCTGACAGCGGAAATGATTACTGCGCAGGCCGCGCATATTGCTGATGAAAAGCGGGCGACCGATGTGGAGATCCTTGATTTGCGCGGTTTGACGATCATGACGGATTATTTTGTGATCGCCAGCGCCGAAACCGAAATTCAAGTCCGGGCGATTTCGCAAGCGATTATCGATGGCCTTGAAAAATTAGGCGTACCTTGCAAGCGGCATGAGGGACTCGAAGACGCTCGCTGGGTGCTGCTCGATTATGGTGATGCCGTGATACACATATTCCGGCAGGAAGAGCGTGAACTGTACGACCTCGAGCGGCTTTGGGGAGATGCCCCTCGCCTCGTGGCCGAAGGCAACGGAATGGATATGCGTTTGGTGGCGGCGCCGCAATGAATGAAAGTCGTCTCCCTTACTCGGTGTTGGCGCCTTTTTACGAAGAACTGTCGGACAACCGCGATTGGGACGCTTGGATCGAGTTTGTTTGGAATGTACTCAACCGCGCAGCTCATCTAAACCAACGAAGCGGTGTCGTTCGCCTGCTTGACGCTGCCTGCGGCACCGGGCGCATTGCACGGGCATTGGCGGAGCGCGGCTTGCACGTCGTAGGTGTCGATGCTTCGGCGGCGATGCTGGCTGAAGCGAAGAAGAAGCGGCGCGGGTTGGAAGACCAGCTGCACTTGTATCATCAAGACTTGCGGCAGCTTGATTTGGCCGAGACATTTGATGTGGCCATTTGTCTTTGCGACAGTCTCAACTATTTGCTCGAGCTGTCGGAGTTGCAAAAGGCATTCGAACGCATTGCGGCGCACCTCAAATCCGGTGGGCTTTTTCTTTTCGATATGGACACGGAGTGGAAGCTTGCGAATATTTACGGTGACTATTCGTATGGCGAGAACCGCGACGGCTTCTCACTCATATGGGAAAATTCGTACAATCCGCTGGCGGCGACGGTTGAAATGAAGCTCGCCTTTTTCATTCAGGAGTCCGACGGACGCTATGTCCGCTGCGATGAGGTGCATCGCCAGCGGGCGTATCCTGCGGAAGATATCGTTTCGCTGTTGCATCAGGCCGGCTTTGAGCTCCTGGATTCGGGGCGAGTTTTTGGTTTGGAACCTCCGGAACCAATACGGGAACGAATATTTTACTTGGCTCAAAAAGTGCAGGAATGAACATTGAAAAGTCCGTTGGAAAACCAAAAGCCCTTCGCAACCTGTATTGCGAAGGGCTTTTTCGTTGGTGGAGCCGAGCGGGATCGAACCGCCGACCTCTTGAATGCCATTCAAGCGCTCTCCCAGCTGAGCTACGGCCCCACATGATGGACGATGTGCAGCAATCGCTGCGACATCGTTTATTATAGCTGAGGTTTCGTCAGTCGTCAACACCTTTCCATTGGAAGTTACGTTCCTTTGCGCACCGCCCGGGATGCATGCTGTTCACTTTCGTCGCTGACCCGTTGTGTTTCGGTATGGACGGGTTCGAAGTCAGATTGCACAGGTTCCGGCCAAGGGATGATCCCAGAATTGATCAACGCTCTGCCAATGATAATGAGGACGGGACCGATGAGCAGCCCGTAGACGCCGAACCACACGATGCCGCCGTATATGGAAATGAGCATCAACAACGGGTGAACGCCGATGGAGTCGCCCAACACCTTGGTCTGGAAAATTTGGCGGACTCCGAACACAGCGAGATAAATGATGGCGAGTGCGATGGCGAGTGATGTATCACCAAGTACCAAACTGACGCCGGCCCAAGGCATGAACAGAAATCCGGGACCGACTACAGGAATAAAGTCGAGGATGCCGGCAAGAATGCTGAGCGTCATCCAATAGCGAATGCCGAGAAGGTACAAGCCCAGCGCCGCTACCGCCGTGGTGATGGCGAGAATGATCAGCTGCCCTTTGGCGAAGGCAATAAAGTCTTGCACAATGCGATCTTGGGCCGAGCGAACCTTCTCGCGCCAAGCTACCGGGGTGATCATGACGATGCTTTGATAGATGAGCGCACGGTCTTTCGCCATGAAGAACGTTGCCAGCAATGTGACGGTGATGACCAAGATCAACGAAGGGATGGACGAGGCGGTGGTTTGGATCCAGGTCACGACTGTTTTGATGAGTTCGCCGCCTCGTTTGCCCAACTCCTCGATCGATTCTTCAATCGATTGCTGGATTTCTGCAGGAAGCAGTTCGGCTTCACTGACCTCAGCCAGACGATCCAATATATCTTTCGTAATATTCGTAAACTGTGTTTGATACGCTCCTGCGCGTTCACCCATGTCAATGATTTCCGCGATCACTTTGGCGGTCATCAGTGTCGTCAAATAGCCCCCAATGATGAGCACGAGCACAAAGACCGCGGTCGTCGCAGCGGTGCGGCCGACCCGCAGGTAGCGATCCAAAAAGTTGACGGCAGGCTCCATCATGCCGGCTAAGATCATGGCAATCAAGAAGGGGAGCAGGCTCGATAAAATATAGCCGCGGAAAAAATACACAAACGCGAGAATACCGGCAATGATGAGCGTGCGGTAGGCTATGGAAAGGATGCGGTGCAGGGACAATGTAGTTGCCTCCCCTTCTCCCCGTGGATACGCTGTGGCTATTGATTGATTCGGTAGAGAAGTTGCCGGGACCTCCAGTGAACCTCTTCGGGTCGCATGGCATGGATCATTTTATTGTCCCCGACAGCCGATTTATCGTTAAAATAAATTCTCCAAGTCGAGCCGATCGCGCTGAGGGAGTGTGACAATGCGGTCGCGCGCTTTGCGCAGGGGAGCGAGAGCTCCGGCTTCGTTGGCGGCAATGAGGGCCTCGGCTTCAATAAGCGCGTCCGTTACTTCGTCCATTTCGGCGTGCTCCGTATGAAAGGCCCAGACTTGGCGTGTTTTCTCCCAACGGATCATCAACTCGCGAATAAGCTGCGAGGCGTTTTCCCAATCGCCGTTGAGCACCTCGGCTTCTATTCCTTCAATTCGTTGGGCGAGCTCATGTGCGACTTTTGTTTGTGCAGCGATAATCCACCAAGTTCCTAAAACAATGGAGAGCGCGACGAACCAAAGGCCGACCAATATCCAGGTGCTCGACGAACGGCGCTTCATGCCGACGACTCCTTAATTGTCGATTTGGGCTGGCAGTAGAAGTTCCCTTGGGTATCTATGGAGGCGTAAAGGACATCTTTGGGCCTGGACACGCCGTGTTTTTTCAGCTCGGCGAGGAGCCAGTTCATGTCCAGGCCGATCCGTTCAAGGTTATGTTTGTCCGGATTGCCGTCGACGATGAGCGGTACGGGAAGGCCTTCGTATTGCGTTGAGATGCCAAGATCTTCCGGTGTCACTGGACGTTTTTGGGACTTCGGAATGACGCTGAGCTGACCGTTTGTCTCCAACACAGCCCATTCAACGTCTTGAATCGCTGGGTATCCTGCTGCCCGAAGCTGTTCAAGCAGATCGTTGATGTTGTAGCGGAGTTCCTGCAACGACTCTTCGACGATTTTTCCGTTGACGATGACGTTCGTCGGACGTCCGCTGATGATCGCTCGAGAACGGGTGCTTTTCATCGTGATGTAGGAGAGCGTAAACTGCATGAGGAGAAGAGCAAAGATGCCGACGATTCCGTTTACAAGAGGTGTGCCGGGACTGGTCATCGGAATTGCGGCGACATCGGCCACCATGACCAGCGTAACCAGCTCGGCCGGTTGCAGGTTGGCCACCTGTTTTTTCCCGGTAACGCGCAAAAGAATCAGCACCGTGATAAACAGGATCAGGACGCGAGCGAAAACGATCAGCATGGTCCTTTTCACCTCCATTGGATCTTTTGCCCAAATGGAGGTTGGCTTATTCTGCAGCGCAGGCGGCTCAACCGGGGCCAACGGAGGAAAGCGCAAATAGAGCGCCCTCCGTCATGTGGTTCGGGTATGCAAGCTTTCTTGCATCAGTTCGTGCAGGTCTTCGTCTTCCACGCGTCCTTTGCTGTCGGCCATGGCCAGAAACCGCTGATATACCGGCCCGATTTGGTCATGGCTGATGTTGTAGCCGAGTTCCTTTAATCGTGCACGCAGAGCGTGGCGGCCCGAACGGCTCGTCAATACGATGCGGTGGGCGGTCATGCCTACGGTTTCCGGACGAATGATTTCGTAGGTGCTGCGATCTTTCAAGATGCCGTCTTGATGGATCCCCGATGCGTGTGAATATGCGTTCGAACCGACGATCGCTTTGTACGGCTGCACGGGCACACCGGTCAAAGCCGAAACGAGCTGACTCGTGCGGCTGATTTCCGTTGTGTTGATGGTGAGCTCGACCCCGTATTCTTGCTTTTGGGTGTAGATCGCCATGATGATTTCTTCCAGCGCTGCATTTCCCGCACGCTCTCCAATGCCGTTGATCGTGCCTTCGACTTGAGTTGCACCGGCCCGGATGCCGGCCAAGGAATTCGCCGTTGCCATGCCGAGATCGTTGTGGCAGTGGACGCTGATCGCGACGCGGTCAATTTCGGCGACATTTTCTCGCAGCCACTCGATCAGCTCGGCGTATTGCCATGGTGTCGCATACCCTACGGTATCGGGAATATTGACGACGGTTGCTCCGGCTTTGATGACCGCTGCAATGACACGGCGCAGGAATTCACGGTCGCTGCGGAACGCATCTTCGGCGTAAAATTCGACGTCGTCGACATATCGCTTTGCGTAGGATACCGCATCGACAGCTAATTCGAGCACTTCATCCGGCGTTTTGCGGAGTTTGCGTTCCATATGAACCGGCGATGTGGCGAGCCCGGTATGAATGCGAGGATGTTCAGCAGGCCGGAGCGCTTCGACACATGCGTCGATGTCAGCCCGCACGGCACGGGTCAATCCGCATACGGCAACGCCTTTGACGGATGCGCTGATGCGTTTGACCGCTTCGAAGTCACCTGGCGATGAAGCCGGAAAACCGGCCTCGATGATATCGACGCCGAGGCGTACGAGCTGCTGAGCGATTTCGAGCTTTTCGTCTGCGTTCAACGTCCTTGCAAGAGACTGTTCCCCGTCTCGCAGCGTGGTATCAAAGACATACAGCTTCCTCAAGTTCGTTGACCCCTTTCGGCGCAGAAACTCAATAAAAAAACCCTCCGTCTCATTGAGACGAAAGGTTCCCTTCCGCGGTACCACTCAATTTGGCGATGATCGCCCACTCGACCAGTACGGGAAAGTCCACACGAGCACGATTGCAACGCCGCTGAACTCGCATGCTTTCCGATACTGTCTCCCGGTTAACGGTGGGAGTTCCGTCTCTCTCTACTCTCGCAAGTCATCCGCATCTCCGGCTTGCGATTTCGGAGAGCAGCTCGAAGGGGAGTTCAGCCACCTTCGTCGCACTGCCTTGCACCAACCGGCAGCTCTCTGTATTGAACCCGGTGCCTACTAGTCCTTCTCATCGCCGAGCGATTCACTTATTGGTTAACATCATATGGATCTGTCTTGCCTTTGTCAAGACCTGCATACTGAATTCGTGGAAAACGGCATTCAAATGCTTCTATGGAACAGCTTGGCCGGCAAGGAAGGAGAGCATGTCCGGTCAGTCAAAAGTAAAATGGACCACGTGACTAAAAAAATGGAAGGATGAAGCTTATTGAGTCGGGTGAAGCGTGCAGCCATCGTCGGTTATGGCAATGTTGGCCGTTTTGCGGTCGATGCAATCTTGGAAGCAAACGATTTCGAGTTAGCGGGAATTGTGCGGCGTCAGCCCGAAAAACCCAGCGATTTGCCGGCAACGGTGCCCGTGGTCACGGATGTTGCGGAGCTCGGGACGGTCGATGTCGCACTGTTGTGCACGCCGACGCGCTTGATCCCGGAGCAGGCGCGGGAGTACATTGAACGTGGAATCAATACGGTCAACTCGTATGACATCCACGGCGAACTCGTCGACTTGCGGCAGCGGCTCGACGAGTTGGGAAAGAAGCATGGGGCCGTGTCCATCATTTCGGCAGGCTGGGATCCTGGAACGAACTCCATGATCCGGGCCATGTTGGAGTTCATGGCGCCGCGTGGCATTACATATACCAATTTTGGTCCGGGCATGAGCATGGGGCATTCGGTTGCAGTGAAAGCCATGGACGGCGTGCGGGATGCGTTGTCGCTTACCGTGCCTCTCGGTGAAGGTGTCCATCGGCGCATGGTTTATGTCGAGCTTGAACCGGGAGCGAACTTCGAGGAAGTCGAACAGCGTGTGCTCAACGATCCGTACTTCATCAACGATGAAACCCGGGTTTTTGCAGTGCCGTCCGTGAAAAATTTGGTGGACATGGGCCACGGGGTGCGCATGGAGCGAAAAGGCGTTTCCGGACGCACGCACAATCAGCTGTTCATGTTTGACATGCGCATTAACAACCCCGCATTGACGGCGCAAGTCATGGTCGCTGCAGCTAGGGCGACGTTCAAGCAGCAGCCCGGAGCATATACGATGCTGGAAATACCGATATTGGATTTTCTCCCCGGCGACCGGGACGAATTGTTGCGTCGCCTCGTGTAAAACGCGCTTGACTTGTTGAAGGCATTTAAAGCAATCGTGTTGAAATAAATGGGCCGATCCAATGTTGAAAATTGGACTGCTCGCGCAAACCATTTGCTGAGCGACAAAAAGGGGGGGATTCAGAGGTCGAATTTTCCGTAATTTCCGTTAGTGCGAAATGAAGAGTTTTAAAGTTTTCCGATGATATTTCAGAAGGGAGCGGTCTTGATGCGGAAAAAAATAGTATTATTGGCTGTGTTGGCCATTGCCTTGATTGCTGCTGCATGTGGGGGAGGACCCCGTATTGTTGGTGAAATTCAAACAACCATGCATAGTGCGAACGAAGTTGCCATTTCGTTCCGAACGGCGGGCGAAGCAACGAGCCGAGTCGCCTACGGCGTCAATGGCGAATATACGGCATCGACTGCGGAGCAGACCGGTAGAGAGCATCAACACATCGTTCCTGTTGAGGCGTTCAAGGATTACAATTTCATCGTTTATGTCTCTGATGATACCGGTGAACTTGTCAGTGACGAGATCAAGTTCACACTCCTTGTACACGATGAGTTCGAAGGCAAGCTCGCCGACTTCTGGACGATTTACAACAACTACGATAATGCACGGGTTGCTGTCATTGACGGCAA
The DNA here is from genome assembly GCA_937983075.1 of uncultured bacterium. Taxonomy (GTDB): domain Bacteria; phylum Bacillota; class Limnochordia; order DTU080; family JAAYLA01; genus CALKAQ01. The sequence continues at coordinate 24,788 of CALKAQ010000125.1, forward strand.
ACTTCAAATCGATGGCTTCCACAAGAACGGCACCGACAACAACCAAAAGGGAATCGTCAGTGCCCAGCCGTTGAACTTGGCGGGCCGAACCACCGTCATTGAAATTGATTATGTCGTTGCGAACCACATGGAGCAAAATCCCGGCTTCGCCGGTGAAATTATTCAAGGCGATGACGTTTGGTGGCACAACGGCTTCCGTTTGACCGGCTACGGAGACAGCTTCAACACTTCGATGTTCAACGGCGGCGATGGAAGCATTGGTGGTATGAACATCGGTGATTTGGAGTTGCCTTACACGTTGACGTGGATCTTGAAGCACGAGAAGGACAAGGAATTCACCATTGAAGTCAAGATCAACGGGGTATCACGCCACGTTGGTCCGTTGAACATCGGCAGCCTGAATCCGGAGGCGCTGTACTTCTATCTGTACGTGTCCAACAACAACCAGGATGGTCCGTCGGTGTTCGATCGGGTGACGATTTATCAAAAGTAGCTTCCCCATTGATTTCTTTCAGCAACCATAGAGGGGGCGAGGGGCACATTGCCGCTCGCCCCGTCGCTCGTTTTATCGCGTGGCATTTCAAAAACGAGTCACAATAAATGACCTCATGTTCGACTTAAAGAGGATAATGTTGACTGTTGAGGAAATAGTTTTTGTCAAATACAACGGTGGTTTTTCATGAGGAGGCGATGTTAAGTAAGATTTTCGAACAAATGCCATAATGAATTCCATTGTCGTTTGATGCCGTTTGTAGTTTGTCAACATAAACGGGAGGGCACTTGATCATGCGAATGACAAACGTCAAGCTATTTAGCCTGCTTGTGTTGGGAATCTCTGTGATTTTCGCTGGCTGTTTGGATTACAGCAAGTTCTCGAATCAGCCCGTGACAGTGCAAATTGATGTATCCTACGACGATGGTACGCCCATAAACGGAGCCAATGTAACACTTAATGGTACGAACACCTACACCACAGTGACTGGTGGGGACGGTCTAGCGACATTCAACGGTGTTCTCCGTGGAAACTATGACCTTGTGGTCTGTGCTCCTGACGGCTCTGCGGCTCGAACGAGGTTGGCTATTTGGGGAGGTCAGCCCTTTGATACGTCGGTCGCAACAATGCGCTTCCCTGATCTCACTGGAGTTGACATCAATACCGAGCGCCCCGGATCAACGGAGATTGAGTGCGGACAAATCCGTATCAAGGCTGGCGGAAATGACATTTGGGGCAATGAAGATGGCATCCACTTTGCTTACACCGAAGTGACCGGAGATGTCACCTTGGTCGCACGTGTGACGGAAGTGCATGCGACACACGGTGATGGCTGGACGAAAGCAGGCGTAATGATTCGTGAAAGCCTTGACGCCAACTCAAAGCATGTCTCTACGCTGCAAACGAGTGGCAATGGTGTCCAATCGGTACGTCGTACCTCGACCGGAGGAAGCTCCAGCGATACCTTGCACGGTGGGATTTCCGCTCCTACTTGGGTCAAGATCGAACGGCGAGGCAATGAGTTCTCCAGTTATCGGTCCGCGGATGGGGTAAACTGGACGCATATCTCCACGGTAACAGTTGATATGGCGGATACGGTTTACGTCGGGCTGGTACTGACGGCTCATCACGGCGATTTCAACGCTAATCGACCTGCTGAAGCTGTATTTGAAAATGTCATTCTGACAGTAGACTGATGTTTTGTGTGAGATCACTTTGAAAAAGCGTGGTATTCGTTTTGAATGCCACGCTTTTTT
>CALKAQ010000126.1 GCA_937983075.1 uncultured bacterium
CAGCTCATCGGACAGATCGGAGAAAACGTCAGCGCGGTCATGACGCGAACAGCGGAAAGCGTGACCGAGGTGCGCCCAGGAGTCTACGTTTACGACATGGGTCAAAATTTAGTAGGAGTTCCGAAGGTTACGATCAACGATGGCGCTGCTGGCGATAAAATCACGTTGAGAGTTGCCGAAGTGCTCTACCCAGACTTGCCCGAATCAGGGGACAATGTCGGCATGATCATGCAGGAGAACCTCCGTGCCGCGTTATGTCAGGATATCTACATTGCCAAGGATGGCGACCAGGTGATCAAGCCGCGCTTCACCTTTCACGGATTCCGTTATTTGGAGATCACCGGCATTGACGAACCTCTGCCTCTGGAAGCCGTACAAGCAGAAGTCATCAGTTCGATTAAAGAGTTGAGCTCAAGCTATGAGACGTCGAATGAGAAAGTCAACAAGTTGTGGGAGAACATTACGTGGTCGATGCGCGGCAACTTCCTCTCGATCCCCACCGATACGCCTGCGCGCAACGAGCGGATGGGTTGGGGTGGTGACATTTCGGTATTCTCTCGTACCGCGACCTATCTCTCTGACGTGAACCAGTTCCTCAAGCGCCACACGATCGCATTGCGTGATACGCAACGGGAGGATGGCCGGTTCAATGACGTCGCACCGGTTGGCGGCGGCTTTGGCGGTCTACTCTGGGGCAGCGCTGGGATGACTGTGCCGTGGGAAGCGTACCAACAGTTTGGCGACAAGACGTTGTTGGCTGAGCATTACGATGCGATGAAGCTATACATGGCTTATCTGGATACAACTGTAGACCCGGACACAGGTTTAATTTCCGATAGCCGGTTAGGCGACTGGCTCAGCCCAGAACTTAGCAAAACGGACAATCACTTGCTTGTCACTGCCTACCACGTATACGACCTCTGGATTATGGCTAAAGTTGCTGAAATACTCGGAAAAGCCGACGACGCAGCCTATTACTGGGAAAAATATGAAGAACGCAAACATTTCTTTAACCAAACGTTTGTAGACCCAACGACGCACAAAACGATCAAGGCCGATGGGATTCTCTCTGACAGCCAGGCTTCTTACGCCGTGCCATTGGCACTCGGTGTATTCAGTGAGGAGCACATTCCTTCTGCACAAAAACACCTCGCGGCCACGGTCATGCGCGAAAACATCGACGACGAAGGCGAAACGCGTCCTCCCTATTCTCTGATGACCGGCTTTATCGGCACGGCTTGGATTAGTCAGGCGCTTTCCGACAGCGGATATGACGATGCCGCTTATCGCTTGTTACAAAATACGTCCTATCCGTCGTGGCTGTACCCGGTGGAAAATGGTGCCACTACCATTTGGGAACGTCTTAACTCTTACACACACGAGAACGGTTTCGGCGGGAACAACAGCATGAACTCGTTTAACCACTACGCCTTTGGCGCTGTCGGGGCATGGATGTACAGCCATTCACTCGGCATACAGCGAGACGAGGACCATCCCGGCTTTAAGCACTTTATCCTGCAGCCGACGTCTGATCCCAGTGGTGAGATGACTTGGGCAAAGGGTCACTATGATTCCGTGTATGGTCGAATAGAGAGCTCCTGGAACGTTGAGAACGGCACTTTAACTTACAAAGCAACCGTACCGGCAAACACGACGGCGACGGTATATATTCCGACTTACAATCAAGACACTGTCACAGAAGGCGGCCGGCCAATAGAGACTTCTGAAGGCGTGACATTTATCGAGTTTAAAGACGGGAAAGCCGTTTACGAACTAGAATCGGGAAGCTACGAATTCCGCTCGATCATCGCAACCTCTCACAATACAGCGGATATGCAGCGCTTGGTTGAGCACTTTGAAAGTGAAGGAGCATTTGCTGACGATCGTGTTGTCCGCGCCCTGCAGCTCCATTTGACAGCGGTGGCCCGTTTCGAAGAGCAAGAAAAAGCAGAAAAAGTTGTGAAACACCTGCAAGGTTTTGACATGCTGCTTGACCATCAGAAAGAGAATGCCTTGATATCCGACAAAGCGTATCACACACTCAAAGCGGATACAGAGCATCTGATTCGGATAAGGCAGTAGGGTATCAGATATGACAGACGCTGCTTCCCCTAGGTACGGTCAATTGATGTGCCCAGGGGAGGCTCAACATAATAGAGAGTTGATTGACATCTGACAAAAAATGAGGGTAAAGGAGCATTCCTGTAATGAAGCGGATGGCTTCGATCACACTTTGTTTTTTATTACTGTTCTCCCTGCTACCTATTGCTTTGGCCCATAATAGTACTACAAAGCTCAATGATGCAACGGAGGTAACGAATTTAAAGGTTAATTATCAAGAGAACCCTATAGGGATCGAACAAGATCGTATCAAATTTAGCTGGATGCTTTCATCAAATGTTGTCGGACTGAGCCAGGAAGCCTACCAGATTGTCGTGACCGATTCTGTGGGGGAGACAGTATGGGACAGCGGTGTCGTTAAGGATTCAAGGTCTGTCGGTATTCCATACGGCGGTCCGGAGCTAGAACTAGAATCACGTTATTTCTGGGATGTTAAACCTGAATTATTCATAACCGCGTCTCAAATGTTTTAAAAACCAGTTTCAAG
>CALKAQ010000127.1 GCA_937983075.1 uncultured bacterium
CGACCACCGAGATCTACACTCTTTCCCTACACGACGCTCTTCCGATCTAGCCCTTTGCCGGGTTGACTGTGGAACCAGCCTAAAACAACGGTGTCTGCGTATTCGCGTTGCCATACGTTTTTGAGGTATGTCCATGTTTCCTGAGAAAACCGGAGGCCACCATCTACCTGCACCACATCCCGTGCTTCAATGGCGCCGGTGATCATGATAAACGGCCGCTTTTCACCGTGAAATGCTTGCCCCACGAGAAAGCCCGCCATTTCGTTGACCGGATTCGCCTGGAGATAAGCTTCTATAAACATCGCCGCTTGATAGGACAGGTAAACCCCCAGCGGTGCATGATGCGGATTGCCCACGGGCTGAACGTCAAGGGGTTCTGCAGCATATCGCAACCGAGCGAGCTCGGGCTTTTGGGAGCTCCGGGTCCGTTCGTCGATTGTGATCACCTATTCCGGTATGGACGTCTTGCCGTTGCATGCCGATGCGTTTTCCCCTCCCCCTCTTACAAAAAATGTTCAGCATATCATCACGTTGTTCCTTGTGAAAGGAGTACATTATGATAATCAACATGGAAAATAACCCTGTGATGAGGCAAATTGGTGCAACTAAAATCGTTGCGATATTGAGAGGATTATCTGAAGACAAAGTGTTTTCTGTGGTCAGGGCGCTCACAGCGGGTGGGGTGAAGGTGGTTGAGTTGACCATGGACACCCCAGGGGCTTTGACGATGATTGAACGTCTTGTTGCGGAAAATATGGAGGGGGTGTATGTTGGCGCAGGGACGGTTTTGAACCCGGCAGCGGTACGCGAGGCGTGCGCCGCCGGAGCGCAATTTATCATTACACCGATGTTTGACCAAAGAACCGTGGAGGAAGCGTTAAAAGAGAACCGGCCCATTATTCCCGGAGTGATGACTCCAACGGAGATTTACGCTGCCGGTCAAGCGGGGGCTGCGGCAGTGAAATTGTTTCCGGCTTCCGTACTCGGACCGCGCTTCATACGCGAAGTTTGCACTCCCCTGCCGCACGTTCCGATCATTCCAACCGGCGGTATTCACCCCGAAAATGCCGTGAGCTATATGGAAGCAGGTGCATTTGCATTAGGTGTGGGAAGCTGGCTGCTCCCGGATGAAGCTTTGCTTGCCGGCAATTTCGAGATGGTTACGGCACGAGCGCGACAGTTGGTGCAGTCTGTGATGGGGGCGGCAGGGGAGTGATTGAATGGTTACATGTCATCGGGAGAATCCAGAAGATCAAATTCGTCGAATTCGAATTCCAGGCAAATGGTAAGACGACCGTTGACCACCTTGAAAGTTTGACTGACGCGGTCGGGCGGTTCAGGCAGGTTGACGCGATAAACAAAACCCGGGCCCGACACGTTCTCCCGCTCTTCGATGTCGTCGTTTGCGTCAAAGTCGCCTTCAAAGAATTCATTCATTCGATTGAATTTGTTCATATTTTCGTCGCCTCCCTTCTTTGGCCCGTCGACAAACAAGCCGGATTATATCAAGCTATCCAGGGCTTGTCAACGCAGTCGACCGAAGTACGGTGCCAACCGAACGCAAAGCTCTCGGCCAGCGATAACATACCTTACAGGGAGGATAATGGCAATTTCACCAAAAAAAGCAGGAGGTTCCCTTTCAATGTCGAATTGTGGTGCCAACGACGCTCAACGTGGATGGTTTGCTTTGCGCGGGGCAACACCACGGTGAACGTCAGGGCGGGTGTTGTTCGGGCGGAATTCACCAGCTTGTCAACTGCATAGCTCATGGCTATTCCATGGCGCGGAACGCGCAGTGGAAAGCCGCCGCTGACGGGGCTACGGATGGTTGGGCTAATATCACCTTGTTCATAGGCTAAGGCGGGCCGCAACAAAGGACAGGTGGTGGTGTTAGGGGGGGTCTGGTGTCCCACAAAGCGACTCAGTTGTTGGACCAAGGCGTCACTCTCTTCCAAAGACATCTGTCCCTCGCCGCGCGGGACGTGCTGGCGCAGTGTATCGAAGTTGCACAGCAGGAAGCAAATCTTGCTGTGGAGATCGAAGGCCACCTTTTATCCGGCGTCAATTGGATCCACATGAAACGTCCGGAAATGGGCCTCAAGCATTTCGAAGCAGCGTACCAACTTGTCGACGTACACGGGAAGTATCACGCAGCTTATCCGAACGTATTGTTCGATCTCGCCTTAGCGCACAGTCTTCTAGGAAATGTAGACGAGGCATTGACCTATGCCAGGAAAGCATGGGATATTGCCGGAAGTGAAGCAGAATGCACCCTGAAGCCTGAGGTTGCATTGCTGCTGGGAAGCTTGTACATCGCCCAAGAATCCTGGGAGCAAGCGCACGAATTCAGCCAGCTTGCGCTAGCTGAGTTTGAGCGGTGCGACGATCGATCCGGAGCAGCGAAAGCACTCAACAACATCGGTCTTATTTACGTAGAAACCGCCGAATATAAAAAGGCGTTCGTGTCGTTGCATCGTGCGCTGGAACTAAAAAAGGAACTCGACGACATCAATGCATCAGTATACACACTGACCGAACTCGGTCGCCTCGCGTACAAGCAGGGAGATCTGGCCATGGCCATTCGATATGGACGCATGGCACTCCAAATTCTGTGGGAAAATGTAGCACACATGGACAAAGCCGAGGTGGCTCGGCTCTGCAGGTTGTTCGGATCAGTGGCTGCAATGACCGGGGATTACCAAGGTGCGTCCGCAAACCTGCAACGAGCGAGCACCTACTACGCCCAACTTGGTTTGTGGCGCGAGTGGTCCGCAGCAAACAGCGAGCTGCAGACGCTCATACACGAAGGCCGAAGAAGAAATCCGGCTCGGGTACACATTGAATGGCAAGACAACCAGATGCTGCGCTACTTGACGGCGCTCCTGGGTCTCATGGACACCATGGAGGGGTTGTACCCGGAGCTGCGCGGCAAATCTGAACTGGTGACGAAATACGCCTTGCTGCTCGGTGAGGCGTGCGGGTTAGGCAACGAAGAGCGTCAGCACCTAAGCAATGCAGCCCGATTAGCCGATATCGGTCTTACGTCGTCGGAGAATGGTCAGAACAGTTCCGCACCGAACCACCCGTTGATGAGTGAAAAAATCCTCGCGATGTTCTCTGTCAGTGAGGAGTGTCGTCTGGCCGTTCGACATCATCATGAGCATGTCGACGGCAGCGGCAAGCCTGACGGATTGCGGGGCCAAGAAATTCCGCTCGCATCGCGCATCCTCGCAGTTGTCGATGCATACGTAACACGAGCCACGGTCGGGGCGGACGGAATCCGGCCCGGGCATGCTGCAGCCATGGAGTACTTGCAACAAGAAGCTGATCGCCGTCTTGATGCCAGATTAGTCGAGTTGTTCGCACAGATGCACGAGGTCATGGAGCCGGCAATCGGTTCCTAGGGGGGCGGGCGTCTGGCAGCCCGTTGGGGGGACCTCTCAACTCACCCGATTTGAAAGGAGAGGTAGAACCATGAAGCGGTTTCGTTGGTTGCTCGTCGTCGCAGCGCTGGTTGCTGTGCCGTTTATCGGTGTGGCCTCAGAAGGCAGCGGAGTAGACCAGGGTTCGGTAGGCGAAGTGATATGCGCTCATGCGTCGGATGATTTGTTGACCGGCGGGTTGTTCGCGATCGGAAGCCCCATTCTGGGCGCTTACTGCGATGATCCTGAAACCGGCGTCGGTACGCTTGGCGTGGAATATCCGGACGGACGTTGGCGAATTCGCTGATTAAAGCGCTAGCACGTAAACCGTCGGGCTGCGTTTTTCGCGGTCCGACGGTTTTCTTTTGCAGGGTTTTGGCAAGAAATGCTGAAATTGATCCGTTGATTTTCATTTCATGCCCCAAGTTGATAGCAAGGAGGCAATCGAAGTAGGAGGGATTGAATGTGCGCAAGTATCTCGCCTTAATCGGCAGTTTTGTTTTGGGGCTTGTTTTACTGACCGGGCCGGCTTACGCCAATGACATAGTCTACGCCGAAGCCACGGTGCAGTGGCGCCTGGTTTCGCCTGTCGAGGTGGAATTGCCCGGTACGAACATTGTGTTCCTTCGGTTGCGGGCTGAGAGCACCGAAATGAGCGTTTTCGCTCACCGCGAACTGATTTATCGCCGCTTGGGGGACGTGTTGCAGGCGAGCCTTCAGGCCGGTGTTCCTTTGACCGGCGAGGACGTGCGGGTTGTCTTGCCGGGTGAAATCGAGGATGTGCAGCTCAAGTATCCGGCTGTATTTGTGGCCGATCAACTTGTCATTGAGGTTGACCCGGTTCATGCGGCCATCAATCGTTCCACCCAAGAAGGCTTGGCGAGAGTATGGGCGCGCAACTTGGGAAGAGCTTTGGATGTGTGGGCGGAGCTTAACTTCAGATAATCGCATGTGATCATCGCTTGCGCCGATTGCTTCAGTGAGCACGTATCGCATCGACAGTGTTTTCTTGCTGGGCATAACGGCAGTCGGCAAAAAGCGGGCAGATTTCGCAACGCGGTCGACGTGCCGCACATATTCGGCGGCCGTGGCGAATCAAACGATGATGTGACTTGGTCCAAAGCTCTTTAGGAATTGCCGCCATCAATTCCTTTTCGACGGCCAACGGGGTTTCGGCGCTTGCCAAACCCAAGCGCCGCGCGACGCGGAAGACGTGGGTATCCACAGCAATGGCCGGAACCCCGAATGCGGTTGAGAGAACCACATTGGCGGTTTTGCGTCCGACTCCGGGCAGTGCTTCCAGTGATTCGCGATCGTCCGGAACCTCACCGCCATGTTTTTCAATAAGCTGTTGTGCCAGGGCGACGAGGTGCTTGGCTTTGTTTCGATACAGGCCAAGCTCCTTTATTTCTTCAGCCAAGATGTCGGGGGTAAGCGCAGCAAACGCTTCGGGAGTCGCATACTTCTTGAACAGCTTTTCCGTCACTTGATTGACGCGTACGTCGGTGCTTTGGGCGGAAAGCACCGTTGCAACCAAAAGTTCAAACGGATTGCTGTGATTCAATTCGCATTGTGCATCGGGATACAAACGAGCCAGCCCGTCTAGAATGCGCTGCACGCGCATGGCTTCCTGCTGGTCCGCAGCGGCCGGCATAGGCTGCTGGTTTTTGGACACGATGTTCCCTCCTCGACCAACAGTACCATAGCACAGCCCCGACGTGGCGGCAACCATTCGGCCTGATTGACATGCTCTGCACGGCTTCATGCACCGCCGTGCTGCAAGAGTGGCGATAACAGGCGCTCAAGCTCGGCGACAGTGGCGAAGTTGGTTTCGGCAACCGCCGGATTTTCCGGCAAGCGGGTTTCATCCTCCATTGTGCTTGGCAACGGAGATTCAGCTTTTTTCTGCCACTCAAGGCGCCAGCTTTCGGGAATGTCTTTCGGTATGTCGCGATGGCTCGCTATGGCCCAAAGAGCGGCCCATGCCCGCGGAACGACGTGATACGTGGCGTAGCCGCCGCCGCCGAGCGCGATCCAACGGCCCTCGCACAATTCATGGGCCAGTTCATGGATGCGTTGAGCGGCCGCGTTCAGGGACGCCGTGGTCACTTCGAGGTGTGACAACGGATCGAGATAATGTGCGTCAACCCCGTGTTGGCTGATAATGACATCCGGCTTGAAGGCCCGGACCACGGCGGGTACAATACGTTCGAAACAAGCCCACCAAGATTCGTCGCGTGTGCCGGGCTCCAAGGGAATGTTGATGCTCGTGCCGTAGCCAGCGCCCGAACCGAGTTCGGTGATATCGCCGGTGCCGGGAAACAAAGTTCGGCCTGTTTCGTGTATGGACACGGTGAGGACGTTCGGATCGTCATAGAAACTCCACTGGACGCCGTCGCCGTGGTGGGCGTCGATATCGATGTAGGCTACGCGCCAGCCCAAGTGCTGTCTTGCATATGCAATGGCCACAGCTGCATCGTTGTACACGCAAAACCCCGCGGCCTTGGCACGCAGAGCGTGGTGCAGGCCGCCACCGATGTTGACGGCGTGTTCGCACTGCCCTTTGGCCACCGCTTTGACGGCTTCGACCGTGGCGGCTACGCGGATGGCTGCGGCCCGGTGCATGTTCACGAAGGCCGGTGTATCGGCAGTGGACAAACCGGCGGTGGGATTCGGCGAAATGCCCGTTCGGCTCGCTTGCTTCACGATGTCGATATATGCCGGTGCATGAACGAGCTCGAGAATTTCCCGGGATACGGGCACGATGTCCGAGCGCACTTCGGCACGCTCAATAAGCCCCAAATGCCGAATTAAAGAGTCGGTTGCCTTTTGGCGTTGGGGGGAAAACGGATGATGATCGCCGAAGTCGTATTGAGCGAAATCAGCTGTATAGAAGTATAGGCTCGTACGCATGGCAACTCACTTCCGCATATGTGAATGGGATTCCTTGTATAATCAGCAACATCGGCATTGAAAGGTGATATCATTGGCGGAGCACGACGGTTACAAATCATTGCAACGCCCGGCTCAAGCGGAGGTGGTGATTAAAAAGAGTCGATTTATCGCATTCGCCGGCCCGGCGCGCGATGAGGAGGCGGCATTGGCGTATTTGGCAGAAGCTCAAAAAGAGCTGCCCGATGCGCGGCACCATTGTTACGCTTATGTCACCGGTTTTCCACAGCTTGTCGTTCGAATGAGTGATGACGGCGAACCTTCCGGGACGGCGGGAAAACCCATTTTGGACGTCATCTTGCGCGAAGGGCTGCAGAACACCATGGTTGTCGTCAGCCGGATTTTCGGAGGGGTGCTGCTCGGAGCCGCCGGACTCGTAAGAGCCTATGCAGCGGCTGCCAAAGCGGGCATCGATGCCGCCGGCATCACGGAATATCGGCTCCATCAGCGTTGGTCACTGACGTGCAGTTACGCGGCATACCCGAAAATTCAGCATTTGCTTGAAGTGCGTGGTGTTCGTTATGAACCCGTGCGGTTCGACGCCGAAGTGGAGCTTGAAGTCATGCTGCTCGAAAATGCCGCGGAGGCGGTTGTGCACGAGACCAACGAGCTCCTCCACGGCCAAGGAGTTTGGAAACTGCTGGATTCCATTTATTTACCGATTCGGTCGGGGTAAGCGCAGAATCATTCCGACCTGCAACAGATGCGGATTTTGAATTTCATTCAATTCGACAAGCTGCTGTACGGTGGTATCAAATCGAACGGCAATTTCGCTCAGCGTATCGCCGGGTTGAACGCGGTATGTCGGTGGTGCGGGGATAAGCAGCTTTTGGCCGACCCGCAGCAATGACGACTGTAGATTGTTCCTTTCGACGATGAGTTCCATCGTCGTATCGAACCGCCGCGCCAGCGTCCACAGCGAATCACCCGGCTGTACTTCATATTCGATGAATCGCTCGCTTCTCAGCTCGAGCTGCTGGCGTATCATGGCCAACGTTTCCGGACCGACGATTCCATCCGCTTTCAAGTTGTGGGTCAGCTGAAACGACAAAATGGCCCTGCGCGTTTCAGAACCATAAAGGCCGTCGGCGACAATGTCGTGGCCTAGTCGAATGAGATCTTGCTGCAGCTGGAAGACGTCCGCACCCCATGAACCCAATTTGAGAATGCGTTCACCGAGCACGGGCTCGTAAGGTTCGGCGTGGGCCGGAACAGCAGCGGCAGCCAACAGTATGGACAACACGGCTAATGGTTTCAGCGCTCGGAGGCTACGATATGCCCTCAACAACCAGTACACCCCTCCTTCTGATTGGTTAAAAGTTCTACACAAACATGTCGTTTCCTGTCAGTTGATGCGACAAATATCGCACGCGCGCAGGAATGTCACGAGCGAAGGGACGCTGCGTATGCTAAGTCATGGGAGCATTACGCTGCCATGGGAAAGGGGCGGGAACATTGTACAAAAAGGCGTGTTCCGGCTGCGGCAAGGTCAGCTACAGCTGGAGTATCCGCGGGTATTGGATCTGCCCGCACTGCGGTGACGACATCAGCGATCAACCGGTCAAACACCCGCCGGCAGGGCTCGATTGGGTGATTCCGCTTGCTGCACCTGCACAAGACTCTTTGTGCAGAAATTAGCCCCAGCGGGAGGGATGACCTGGTGCTGAAGCCGAACTAAACAGGTGGTGTCTTCAGACCGTCGGTCTGGCTGTGTGGCAAAAGCGTGCCTTGCACTGAGGGGGCGACATCGCGTGCCTATCGAGTGGAAATGGCTTTTTCTCTCAGCGGCGGTTTTCGTTGGACTGGCCGCATTGGGCATGTGGGCGGTTCGCACGATACGGATCATGCGAGAAAATGAAATTTTGCAGCGGAAATATGGCGATCTGCCCATGTTTGCCGACTTTTTTCGCCGTTTGGAACTCGAGGAACGCCGGAAGAAAGGAGGGCCTTCGTGAGCCTTCGTTTCATCATCGGTCGGGCGGGAGTCGGCAAGACACGGCTTTGTCTTGAAGAATTGTCGTCCCAGTTGCGCGAGCATCCCCTGGGCAAGCCCCTGCTGCTGATCGTGCCTGAACAAGCTACGTTTCAAATGGAACAGGCTATGTTGAGTCAGCCGGGGATCGAGGGATTCGCGCGCCTGCATATCGTCAGTTTTCGGCGCTTGGCCCGAATGGTTTGCAGCGAAATCGGGGGAACGATTCGCCCCCAAATTGATGAAGCCGGGCGCCGGATGCTTCTCCGCTCGTTGCTGCATCGGCGGCGCGGGCAGCTCCACGTGTTTGCCCGCGAAAGTCTGCCGACAGGATTGGTGGAGCGCATCGCGAACACGTTGGCGGAGCTGCGGACCCACGGCTATGGTCCCGATGACGTCCGGGCCATGGCCGCCGATTTGCCCGCCGAAACTTCTCCAGTACTGAAGTATAAGCTGACCGATCTGGCCGTCATTTACGAAGATTATCTGCAAGCCATTTCGCCGGGATACACGGACGCCGACGGCTTTATGAATGAGGCCGCGGCCAACATGCAGCGAATTGCATGGTTGCAAGATGTACAAGCTTGGGTGGACGGATTCGCCGGGTTCACTCCCATGGAATACCGCATGTTGGGCGCTTTGCTGCGCGTTGCGGCGCGTGTGTCGGTTTCGCTCTGTCTGGACCCGCGGCTCCTACACGATGCGTCCGCTGCCGACGACACGTTTTTTCAGCGTCCTTTCGAGGCTTATCACATCTTGACCGATTTGGCGCGGCGCGCCGAAGTCGAATTGGAAACACCCGTTGTCCTCGAACCGCAGGAATTTCCGCGCTTTCAATCCGCACCGGTGCTCGCACATATTGAAAAACATTGGGACGCGATGGCACCGCAACCGTATGCCGGTTCTCACGGCAGCGATCAATTGGCGCTGCGGGTGGCTCGCAACCGGGCTGACGAAGTGCAAGCGGTCGCCGCGGAAATCATGCGTCTCTGCCGCACAAGAAAGTATCGGTTTCGTGATATCGCTGTGCTCGCGCGCGATCTTGATGCGTACGCCGACATCATCGCCGAAGTGTTTTCTGACTGCGGCATTCCGTATTTTTTGGACCAACGGCGTCCGATTACGTTTCACCCGTTGGTGCGCACGCTCGTCAACGGGCTCAAAGCGGTGCTTCGGCGCTATGATACGCCGGCTGTGCTGCGTTTTTTGAAAACCGACATGGCTCCGGTGGCGCGGGATGAGGTCGACCGCCTGGAGAATTACGCCCTTAAACACGGGATTACGGGAGCAGCGTGGTGGGACAAGCGTTTCTGGGATGAACCGGTAGAGCACGAGCGAGCGTCGCCTTCCGACATGCGATGGGAAAGATGGCTGCTGGACCGGGATGCCGCAAGTGCTGAACACCGATTGCATGAGCGGCGCGAAATCAACGCGGTGCGCCTGCGCGGCTTGATGCCGTTGAAACGGCTGGAAACCGCGTTGCGAAACTCCGATGCGCCATTGACCCGCAGGCGGGCCGCTCAAGTGTTGTGGGATTTTCTTGTCGATCTTGACGCGGCTCAGACCATCGCCCGGTGGATCGCCGCTGCTGAAGCCAAGGGCGACATGGAAACCGTCAGTACCCACCAACAAGTATGGGAAGGCATCTTGACGGTGTTGGAAGGATTGGCTGCGGTTCTGCCTGAGGTCGTGATCGACGCAGCGGAATTGTTGGCGATGCTCGAGGAAGGCTGTCAAAGCCTGCGCCTCGGATTGATTCCGCCGAGTTTGGACCAAGTGCTCGTGGGGGCGGTGGATCGCACGCGTCATTCGAATGTGCGGGCGACGTTTTTGCTCGGGGCCGTGGATCGCCAGTTTCCCCAAGTTCCCAGCGAGGACATGGTCTTCTCCGATCAAGAGCGGGAACAGCTTGAAGCCGCCGGGTACATTTTGGCGGCAACCAGTCGGCGGCGCCTCCAGCATGAACGCTATTTGACCTATCTCGCCGTCACGCGGGCGTCCGAATATCTGTGGATCAGCCACCCGACCGCCGACAGCAAAGGCCGGGCGCTTTTTCCATCGGTGATCGTAAGCCGCATGCGCCAGCTCGTGCCGACGATTTCGCCGGAGTCGACTGGAGAAAACGCCGGTCAGCCGTTGGACGGCATCGTCACCCGCCGTCAGCTCGTCAGCCGCGTCGCTGCGGCGCTGCGCGCTCGTCCGGATGATTCGTATTGGCTTGACGTTTACGAGTGGATCGTCACTCATCCCCGCATGCGGCCGACAGCCGTGCCGCTGCTGGAAGCGTTGACGTACAGCAACGCCGTCGAACCGCTGCCGCCTGAACTTGCCAAGGCTCTGTACGGTGAAATGCTGCGCACAAGTGTCACGCGGCTGGAGCGATATGCCGCCTGCGGATTTCAGCATTTTGCCGCGGACGGGCTGCGGCTGCAGGAGCGGCAGGTGAAACGGCTCGACCCGGGGCGTTTGGGCACGTTGAGCCATGAAGTGCTGCGAACGTTCATTGCGGAAATCGAGCAGGAAGGCATTTCGTGGGCGCAGCTTACTCCGGAAAACGCTGTGGAGCGGGTCGACCGAATCATCAATGAGGCGTTGGCATCGCTGCAGTCACACCGCCATGTCGACACCGGTCGGGATCGTTACCTCATGGAATCGACCCGCCGTACATTGCGTATGGCCGCGCAGGTGATCGTCGAGCAAATGCAAGCGGGACGGTTTCGACCGGTTGCCGTTGAAGCAGGTTTCGGCAGGCGGGGCGACAGCATGCCGCCTTGGCGCCCGGAAGGTGTCGGAGACGTCAAGCTGGAACTGCGCGGGGTGATCGACCGCATCGATCGTGCAGAGATCGACGGAGAAACCTTCGTCCGCATCATCGATTACAAAAGCCGGAAACGAAAGCTCTATCCTGCCGACGTGTTGCACGGCATGGATTTGCAGCTCGTGCTGTATTTGGCCGTGGCCACCGCGGACGGCAGCCGCCCGGCCGGTGCATTTTACATGCCGGTCATGTGGCCGACCGTCCGGAGGAACCAAAGGCTCCAACCGGAAGAAATTTGGGCTGAGCAGAAGAAAGAGGTGCGTGCCCAAGGGTTCCTTGCAGCCGACACGACCGTCGCCCATGCCATGGACCGAAACGTCGCACCGAGACAAGCATCGCTGTTGTTCCCGTTTGAACTCAAAAAAGACGGCGAGTTTTCGGCACGCTCGAGCGTGATCGAGCCAAAGAATTTGACTGCACTGCTGACGTTGGCGCAACGCCGTGCAGCGCAAATGGCGGCGGAAATTTTGCAGGGAGAGCATCGCCTCCGTCCTTTCCGCCGTTCCGATGGCACGCGGGCATGCACTTTTTGCCCTTACCATGCGGTTTGCCGCTTCGATATTCTCATACCCGGCAGCGAATATCGGGTGTTGCCGTCGTTGCGGGATGAGGTCGTATGGCGGATCATCCATGACGAGCTGGGCGATGAACCGGACCACGGCGCATCCGCCGCGCAGGCGCAGTCTGCGAGGGCGGCGCGCACGGAGGTGGAAAGCGAACAATGACCCGAGCGAGCGAAGCGATACCCGAGCTTGTGGGCAGTTGGACGCCGGAACAGTGGCAGGCGATTCATCGAAGGGGTCATCATTTGCTGGTTTCGGCCGCTGCAGGCGCCGGAAAAACCGCCGTTCTGGTTGAGCGGATCATTCAACGCCTGCTCGATCCGGTGAGGCCGTGTGACATCGATCGTCTGCTCGTCGTCACTTTTACCGACGCAGCGGCGGCGCAGATGCGTGAACGCATTGCTCAAGCCTTGCACCAGGCTGCTGCCGATGAGCGGCGGCCCGAGAGGGAACGTGCGCGCTTGCGCCGGCAGCTCGTTCTGCTCGACCGGGCTCCGATCGACACATTGCACGGCTTTTGTTCATGGCTCGTGCGCCGCTACTTCTATCGCCTTGACCTCGATCCCATGTTTCGCATCCTCGACTCCGAGGAGGCCATCCTGCTGCGCGAGGAAGTCATGGATCAAGTTTTCGACAAGGCCTACACCGATGCGGCGGAAGGCCATTCGGCGTTCTTCCGTCTGCTCGATGCTTACGGTGGTCGCCAGGGCGACGTCGATGTTCGGCGCGTCATCCTCGCTCTTCATGCGTACATTGCCAGTCTGCCTGATCCGGAGGCGTGGCTGGAACGCACGTTGGAAATGTATCGCATCTCCGAGGACGCTCCCCTCGATATGTTGCCTTGGACGAAGCTGCTGTTGAGCGCAATGGCCAGGGAGACGGCTTATGCCGTCGAGCTGCTCGCCCGCGCCCGGCGCTTGGCCGCGCAGGCCGGTGCAGTTGAACGGGCGCAGCAAATTTTGGCGAACGAGCACGAATTCGCCATTGCGGTGCAAGAAGCGGTGGACCGAGGCGAATGGGGGCGTCTCGCTTTGGAATTCGGCGAACCGCTCAAATTTGATCGGCTCCTTTTGAAAGGGGTCGAAGACGATTTAATGAAAGAGCGGATCAGCGAGGCGCGGAATGAGGCGAAAGACGTTCTGCGCGACCTCCAAAAGCGGTACTTCACCCTGTCGCCGCAGGAACACGTTCGACTGCTGCGTGAAACCGAACCGTACGTCCGCGAACTGATACGCCTGCTGCGAGCGTTTGACGCTGCTTACAGCGCGGCGAAGCGGCAGCGCAGTGCAATCGACTTCAACGACTTGGAGCGCTTGGCTTTGACTGTGCTTCGCCTCGACGCGCCCGACGACGCCGGTTCGGGAGCGGCGCTCGCACCGTGCGCTGAAATGCGGGCGTACTTTGACGAAGTGCTTGTCGACGAATATCAGGACATCAATCCCGTGCAAGATGCCATTTTGTCATTGGTGTCGCGTCCCGCAGACGATCCCGAGCCGAACTTGTTCATGGTCGGAGACGTGAAGCAAAGCATCTACCGCTTTCGTATGGCTGATCCCGAGCTGTTCTTGGAGCGCATGCGCCGCTACGCGACCGAGGTGCCGCCGCACGACGCGCCACGGCCTCCCGGAATTCGCATCGACTTGTCGACGAATTTTCGCAGCCGTTCGCATATCGTCGATGCCGTCAACTTCGTTTTCCGTCAAATCTTGACGCCGGGAACGGGTGGTCTTGCATACGATCGCGCGGCGGAACTTCGGGCGGGTGCGGAATTTCCGGGCTCCAGCGTGCAAGCGGTCGAATTGCACTTGCTCGAAAGAGCGGAAGACCGCGTCATCGCTTCGGACTTGCCGCCCGATGAAGACGATACGGAGCTCGGTTCGCTCGCTTCCTCGGCTGATCAACGTGCAGAGATCGAATCCTTGCTTTCGGCCGCCGAACGGGAAGCGTGGTATACCGCTCGCCGGGTGCGTGAGCTGATCGACCAAGGTTTTCAGGTGTATGACCGGGATGCCGGCATAATGCGGCCGCTGCAATATCGCGACATCGTCGTCTTGCTGCGGTCCACACGCGTTCGCGCAAATGCGTTTGTCGATGCGTTTCGGGCCTTTGACATTCCGGTATACGCCGAATCCGGGACCGGCTATTTCTGGGCGGTTGAAATTGAAACGATGCTCGCCTTGCTGCAAATCATCGACAATCCTCGCCAAGACATTCCGCTCGCCGCCGTGCTGAGGGCGCCGTGGGTGGGCTTGACGACCCACGATTTGGCAGCCGTCCGTTTGGCCGCTCGCGATGAAGATTATTTTACAGCGGTCGTGCGGTCGGCCGAGCAGCGAGACGACGCTTTAGGCGAACGGCTGCGGGCGTTTCTCGAGCGCCTTGAGCGCTGGCGTTCCGCAGCGCGCCAAACGTCGATCAGCGATTTGCTGCGGTTGATTTACCAAGAGACGCAATATCCCGATTACGTTCTTGGCATGCCGGGCGGTGAGCAGCGGAAAGCGAATTTGGAGGCGCTGCTCGAGCGGGCCCAACGCTTCGACGGTTTTGGGCAGGGCGACTTGGGGCGGTTTCTCCGGTTCGTCGAGTCGCTTCAGGAGGCGGACGGTGACCAAGGGGAAGCACCATTGCTCGGCGAGGGCGATGACGTCGTCCGGGTGATGAGCATTCATAAGAGCAAGGGGCTCCAGTTTCCCGTCGTCATTTTGGCTGACTGCGGAAAGCGGTTCAACATGGAAGACGTGCGGGGACGCATCTTGTTCGAAGGGCGTTGCGGCCTCGGTTTGGAGTGGGTGGATCCGGACACCGGCGTGGCGTATCCGACGCTGTCGCAACGGGCGGTCGCCGAAGCGCTGCGGCGCGAAACAATCGCGGAAGAGCTTCGGGTGCTGTATGTTGCACTCACCCGGGCGCAGGAACATTTGATCCTTGTCGGATCCGTCAACGACATCGGGGCGACTTGTGCTCGATGGGCCGGCGCCGTCGATGTGAGCGGCTGGCCGCTGCCTGAACACGTTCTCGGCCGAGCGCAGTCTTATCTCGATTGGATCGGGCCGGCGGTGATGCGCCACCGCGACGGCGAGCCGCTGCGTCAAATCGCTGCGGCTGAAGGCGGCCGCACATTTACGCCTCAGGATGCCCACGTTGCGGCGGATGCGTCGCGCTGGATGATCGAAGTTCATCTGGACGCACACATGACGGTGGAGGGAGGACGGTCGGAAGAGCCGGCTGATTTGCAGCATTTGGGAACGGCGCAAGCATTGGGCCGCGACGTTCCCGCAGCACTCGCTGCCGATCTCGCCGATCGCCTCGAGTGGGAATATCCTTATCCAATCGCGACGTGGTGGCCGGCGAAGGTCAGTGTGACGCTGCTTGCACGTGAGGCCGGCAGCCATCGATCCGATGACGCGGCGGATGATCCCGAGGGTCGACGCGGGTTCGTCGACAATGTCGAAGAATCGTCGGACATAATCGCCGAACGATTTCGCCATGCCGCGCTGAGCCGCAGGCTGGCTGCAAGCGTTGCGCC
>CALKAQ010000128.1 GCA_937983075.1 uncultured bacterium
TAAGCAGGATGGCCATTGCAGCGAGAGATGGTGCGGCTTATCCATCTTTTGCGGTGCCTACATCAACTACGGAGCTGCTTTGGAAAACCCCGATAAGACTCGCGTATTTCCTGTTTGCGCCGTTTCCCTGGGACATAAGAGCCCCGCAACATCTGATTGGTTTGATTGATGGCGCGATCTATTTGGTGGTAGCCCTCACGTTGTGGAGAAAGTGGCCTGTCGTTGTATCCAATAAGACAGCATTGCGAGTTATGATAATCGTTATCGCTGTGCTTTTTGTGTTTAGTTTTGGCGTTGGCAATTTCGGGACAGGTATACGCCACCGAGCTAAGTTGGTAGCTGCATTGCTTGCGTGCGTGGCGCCCTTTATTCCGAAAATTCGCGTTTGAACACCGGGTGTGATTAGAAGAAACGCTATGGTGGCTGCTTCAGTAATTGCGGGTCGGGACGTGAGGGCAACATGAAAATTTGCCATGTCATTACCGGCCTCAACGACGGCGGGGCCGAAGCGGTGTTGTATCGGTTGTGTACGAGCGATACGGAAAACCGTCATGTGGTTATCTCTTTAATGGATGAGGGCAAGTACGGCCCGCTCTTGCGGGCGGCGGGGGTGGAGGTTTACACTCTTGGGATGCCCCGCAGGAAGGTGACTATTGGGGCGCTTTTCCGTTTATGGCGCCTACTGCGGTCCGTGCGTCCGGACGTGGTTCAAACGTGGATGTACCACGCGGATCTTGTCGGGGGAGTTGTTGCGCGTTTCGCAGGAGTATCGACGGTCTGCTGGGGCATACGCCACACTACACTGGAGCTCGGTTTGACACCCCGCACCACGATTATGGTAGCGCGTACTTGCGCCGGGCTTTCGCATTGGATACCCACTGCCATTGTCAGCTGCTCGCATGAGGCGGCGAGAGTGCACCAAGCGCTGGGCTACGCCGCGCGGAAGTTTGTTGTTGTTCCTAATGGTTACGATCTGGAGCGCTTTTCGCCCGATACAGAGGCGCGCGAACGCTTGCGGGCCGAGTGGGGTGTCGATGCTCAGACGCCACTAATAGGTATGGTAGCGCGTTTTGATCCACAAAAAGACCACGCCAACTTGCTTGCGGCACTTGGTTTGCTCAAACAGCAAGGCGTTAAATTCCGTTGCGTCCTTGTAGGCACGGGAATGGATAACACCAATGAGGATTTGACGAAGCGTATTGCCGAGGCAGGCTTAGATGAGTACGTGTACCTTCTAGGACCGCGAAATGACATTCCCGCGATCATGAACACTCTTGATGTGCATGTATTATCCAGTGCTTTCGGTGAGGCATTCCCCAACGTGCTGGCTGAAGCCATGGCTTGCGGAACGCCGTGTGTGACCACAGACGTCGGGGATGCCGCGTTCATTGTTGGGGAAACGGGATGGGTGGTCCCTCCCAGGGATAGCCGCGCTTTGGCGGAAGCGCTCGTCGCTGCGCTGACGCAGCGGCAGAAT
The DNA here is from genome assembly GCA_937983075.1 of uncultured bacterium. Classification (GTDB taxonomy): domain Bacteria; phylum Bacillota; class Limnochordia; order DTU080; family JAAYLA01; genus CALKAQ01. The sequence continues at coordinate 1,478 of CALKAQ010000128.1, forward strand.
GAAGATAGTTGGCAGGCAAGAAAATTGGCGTGTCGCGAGCGGATAGCGACGCACTTTACCCTGGATGCGATGATAAGCGGTTATCGAAAAGTGTGGGTGAAAGCGGCTGAATCCACTCGCACGACTTCCGTAGAAGCTCCTCGAAACGGTTAGGGTGGTTTTCATATCAAACAGTGTAACACGCTTTGATGCGCAGCCTGCGGCTTTCGCTTATTTTGGTGGGAACAGGGGCGAGAGTATGACTACGGAAACAATAATGCATCAAAAACTTGTCGCAAGATCCGCAACGGTCGGCGTGCTAGGACAAGGCTACGTCGGTTTGCCTTTGGCCTTAGAAGTATCTCGCGCTGGATTTAATACCATCGGGTTCGATGTGAGTGCGGAACGGGTGGCGCAGCTTAATGCGGGCCGTTCGCACATTACCGACGTGAGCGACGACGACATCGCCAAGGCCATTGCCGGTGGAAAGTATCGGGCCACGGACGATTTCGCGGAGTTGGGCCGCTGCGATGTCATTGTCATCTGCGTGCCGACGCCCTTGCGAAAAACGAAAGATCCAGATATTTCCTACATCGTTTCGGCAGTGGACAGCATTAAGCAGCATATTTGTCCGCCTGCATTGATCGTGTTGGAAAGCACGACGTATCCGGGCACGACAGATGAATTGGTCGTGGCCGAGCTGGAGTCTGTTGGACTGACTCTGGACCAAGACTTTTTCGCTTGTTTCTCGCCGGAGCGGGTCGATCCGGGCAACGCTCTGTTTCAGACGCGTAACATTCCGAAAGTGGTCGGAGGCGTCTCCGAATTGTCCACGAAGCTGGGTGTCACGTTTTACCAACAAGTGCTGGAAAAAGTTCATCCGGTCAGCTCAGCTCGGGTCGCGGAGATGGCCAAACTGCTGGAAAATACGTTTCGCGCCGTCAACATTGGCCTGGTCAATGAACTGGCGCTGCTGGCGGAACGGATGGGTGTAGACATTTGGGAAGTCATCGACGCGGCGGCAACCAAACCTTTTGGCTACATGCCGTTTTATCCAGGGCCTGGCATCGGAGGGCATTGCATTCCCGCTGATCCGATGTATCTAGCGTGGAAAGGCAAAACGTACGACTTTTACAATCGCTTTATCGAACTGGCCGACGAGATCAACTCGGGCATGCCGCAGCACGTCGTGAACCGCGTGGCGGAGTTGCTCAACATGCAGGGCTTGGCGCTTAGCCGTTCCAAAGTTTTGCTGCTTGGGATCGCTTACAAGAAAAACGTGGGCGACACGCGGGAATCCCCGGCCATCGAGATCGCCAACATGTTAAAGGCTCGCGGCGCGACGGTGCGAGGTTTTGATCCTTTCGTCGACAAGCTGCCCAAGGAAGCGGGCGACTTGGAGATGCTGGACAAGCTCGACGAAGATGCGTTGCGCAGCTTTGACTGCGTCGTGCTGACGACAGACCACGATCAGTTTGACTATGAATGGATCGCAGATAACGCGCGCTTGGTTTTCGACACTCGCAACGCGTTCCGAAACGTGGACAAGCCCCACGTGTATCGGTTGGGCACACCGTTGCGCGCAGAGACAGTATCGCAGGTTGCGAACGCGTAGGTGACGAATCGCCTTGGTGTGAGCGTAAACGGTCAAGGAGCGAGACAACCGATGAAAGATGGCAAACGATGTATTGTCACGGGAGCGGCCGGGTTTATCGGGTCCAATCTCGTAAGGGCCTTGTTGGATCAAGGCTGGGACGTGGTCGCACTAGACAATTTGTCGACCGGCCGCAAAGAAAACCTAGAAGAATTGCACGGACGAACCGGTTTTACCTTCGTTGAAGGAGACGTGCGGGATCAAGACACGTTGCGCGACGTATTTGCCGGAGCCAGTGTCGTTTTCCACCAAGCCGCGCTGGGGAGCGTGCCCCGGTCGGTGGACGATCCGTGGACGACGCACGATCACAATGTAAACGGCACTCTCAGCGCGCTTTTGGCGGCGAGGGACCAAGGCGTGAAACGTTTTGTATACGCCGGTTCGTCGTCCGTCTACGGCGATACAGCCGTACTGCCGAAAGTTGAGACGATGACACCTAACCCGCTCTCGCCGTATGCGGTGTCTAAACATGTAGGAGAGCTATACTGCGCGGTTTTCGCGCGGGTGTACGGTCTGGAAACCGTCACATTGCGCTACTTCAACGTGTTTGGACCGAGGCAGGATCCGAATTCGCAATACGCAGCGGTTATCCCCCGTTTTGTATCCGCGCTGGCCGAGGGGAAGGCGCCCACCATCTTTGGCGATGGGGAACAGACCCGTGACTTCACCTTTATCGACAACGTGGTGCAGGCAAACATCTTGGCAGCCACGGCAGATCATCCCGACTTGCCAGGGAAAGCGATGAACATCGGGTGTGGAGGTCGCTACAGCATTAACGAACTGCTTCGCCACCTTCAGGAAATCATGGGGACGGACGTGACGCCTTCCTACGTGGCGCCTCGGCCCGGTGACGTGCGGGATTCGCAGGCCGATATTACTTTGGCTCGCACGCTCATCGGGTATGAACCTTCCGTGGAGTTGAGGGAAGGCTTGGAGAAAACGGTGGCGTGGTTTCAAGCCCGCCGCGTATCGTGAGAACGATTTACAGAAAGCGGCAGAGGGTTTAACGAAAAAGTCTTAGCGAGACGTCGAATCGAGGGTGGGAATTCGTTGGCAAAGACGATTGCTATCATATCGCACTTTGCCCCTTCGCTAATAGGTTTTCGAGGTCCTTTAATCAGAGACTTGGTCGCGACCGGCGCCAAGGTGTACGCCTTGGCGCCCGATTTCGATGACAACCTGCGGGAGCAGGTTCGAAATCTGGGCGCGGAGCCGATCGATTACTCTTTGAGCCGCACGGGCATGAACCC
>CALKAQ010000129.1 GCA_937983075.1 uncultured bacterium
GCCGTACCATGCAGCATGTAAACGCCGCAGCGTGCGGCCCTTCACCGTTCCACACCATAGCGCCATGCACAACCGCCGTGTTCACATCGGCACCGCTGTATCCGAGTGAAGTCTTTCCTTTTCGGGTATTCTACTCATGACCTGCCGCAGAGCGACAACCTATCGGGGGTGACGGAAAGTGACGACGGAGCAGCGCAGCTTCGACGAGGAGCCACGATTGACTGACCGAACAGAGCAAGAAGCGGAAGAGGCAACAGAAACGGAAGACAAAACCACCGAAGACGAAATGGCCAAAGAACTCGCTGTGCAAGAGGCGGGTTCCGCCGCAGCCGTGCCAGAACCCCAGCCCGGCGAATCCGAAACCGCAGAAAACATGGCCGATGATTTACCGTCGGAAGGTGAAGCGCTCGGCGCGCACGCCCCATCGGATTCAGCTGCTTCCGGCTCGCTTTTTAGCACATTCGGAGTCATACCGCCAACGTATGCGAGCCGCACGCAGCTGCGGAGCGGGATTGAAGAGGCCAACTGGTTCAACCAGTTCCGTGAACGACTGGCCCAATCGTACAGCACGCCGCATGGCGGAGAAGTGAAGACATTCGGCATGGCCGAGGCGGTCGAAGTGCCCCTGCGTCAACCAATTGCCGCAGACAACGATGCCGAAGCAGACGCCGGGGCCGACATCGCTGCCGTCACCGGTACAACCGGCGCAACCGACACCGGCACCACGGATGACGCCAGCATGACCCGCACCGAAGCTGCACACACCGACACCACACACGACGAAACCGCCGGCGCCGGCACCGCCGAAATCACCGCTGTCGCAGACCAAACGGATAACGACGACGCAGAACAAACGTAGTGGCGTCATGAGCCCGGTGCGAAGAGTTCCCGCACTTGTGCCAAGCAATCGCCCGGGACGTAAATGTTGGCGGCAACCTTCCGCCGAGTCGCCACCGCACCGATGGTGAACGACAGCGTCGCAATTTCGCACGGCTTCCCGTTTTCGTCCAAGGCCAAAATGGACTCCTTGTGCTCCGTTCCGTCGGTGTCGGCCGTGTAGTAGTCGTAGGCGACATCCGTGGTCCGATCGACGACCAAATAGTAGTCGGGGTTCCAACCTTTTCGCCGCAGCATTTCCTCGGCTTCGCCCAGTCGTTCGAGCGCCAGCTTGTCCTGCGGCACACGAAACAAAGGCTTCAGCAGATCGCGGTGCAAAAAGCGCCGGCAAAGGTCGGCCAAAATGGGATCGGAGTGACGGCGCCACGTCTTGATGGCAAACATGACGTCGTGGTCGTCGACTTCCAAATAGTCCGCGAGATCGCCGCTCTGCCTCAAAAACGGCCGCAGCGAAGCCGGAGCGTCCTGCAGCTCGAGACGGCCTTCCGCTGCCAAATCGCGCGCCCGCCACCATATGCGGCGCAGCACATGCTCCTGCCCGCGCGTCGTCTTGTGCAAGTAAACTTGCCAGTACATGTAGTACCGGGCGAGAATGTATTCTTCGGCGGCCACGATGCCTTTGGTCTGCAGCACCACCCTGCCGTCGACGACGGTCAAAGTGTTGATCAAGCGGTCGAGGTCGAAGACGCCGTAGGTCACACCCGTATACAAAGAATCCCGGAGCAAATAGTCCATCCGATCGACGTCGAGCTGGCTGGATACGAGAGACTGCACGAACGGCGGACCGTCCCACGCTCCGCTCAAAACGGCCGCCACTTTTTCCGGCAATGCGGGGTCGTACTTCGCAAGCACCCGGTGCACCTCGGTGTCTCCCAACAACACGGCCCGGCTCCACGTTTCATGGCGCTTTCCAGGGGTAAGATGACCTTCGAGTGCGTGGGAGAAAGGCCCATGCCCGATATCGTGCAGCAGCGCCGCACAATAGGCCACGGTTTTTTCCTCTTCGTCAATGGGAATGCCAATGGCCGTCAAACGACGCAATACGCGGTGCATGATCCACAAAACGCCCATGGAATGTCCGAAACGCGAATGCTCGGCGCCGTGGTACGTACCGTAGGAACCGCCGAGCTGGCGAATGCGGCGCAAACGTTGAAATTCAGGCGTATCGATGAGTTCGAGCAGCAGGGAATCGTTCAACGTGATGAAATCGTGGACAGGATCCCGGAAGGCACGTTCTCGTGTTGTACGGCCCATGAGGCACCTCACTTTTTCGAAGATTAGACGACGATGCCACCGTTCGGCGCGATGATCTGGCCGGTCACAAAATCGGAACCGTCTTCGGCCAGCCAACGCACAATGCGTGCTACGTCATCCGGCGTGCCGAGGCGTCCCACCGGCGTTCGCTCGACCAAATCGGCTCGTTCCTCCGGACTGTAATCGGCCAGCATTTCGGTGTCGATGACCCCAGGAGCCACCGCATTGACGGTGATGCCGCACATGCCGACTTCTTGCGCGAGCGCTTTGGTGAAGCCAATCAGACCGGCTTTCGCCGTACTGTAGGCGACTTCGTTGGCCGCCCCGACTTGCCCCCACATCGACGAAATGTTGATAATCCGCCCGAAGCGCCGTCGTATCATGCCCGGCAGCGCCGCCTTGGTGCATGCGAACGTTCCTCGGAGATGGACGGCCATCATCGCTTCCCATTCTTCGAGGGTGGTGTCGATGAGGAGTTTGGCCAACGCAATGCCCGCATTGTTGACCAAAATATCCACCCGCCCGAACGCGGCCTCCGTGCGCTCCACCAAGCCCGCCGCGTCTTCCGCCTTGGCGAGATCCGCTTGCAAGGGCAGCGCCTGAACACCCAAAGCTTCAATGCGGTGGCACAGTTCCTCGGCCCGCTCGCGCCGTCGAAAGTAGCCTATGCTTACATGCGCACCTGCACGCGCCAATGCAAGGGCAATGGCTTGCCCGATCCCGCCCGACGCTCCGGTTACGAGCGCCACCCGCCCTTGGCATGTTGATTCATGCGAAGTGATTGCGGTCATCTCGGCCTCCTATCGTTGCCTGCGCGAAATGGAAGAAGCCGACGGCGCGCCCATGCGACCGCGGCTCCACAAGAGAACCTGGTTGTTTGGCTTGGCTTCATAACCGACTGCGAATGTACGGCTGTCGAGGTTTCAGGAGTTTCAGTTTAAAGTCCGAACCACTGCAACGTACCTTGCACGCACGCCCTCAACACCCGGGCAATGCGGACGAAGACACTGGGCCCGTTATGGGTTTCATGCACCAGCTCGCGTGCCAGTTTCTCGGCCCGCAAGTTTTCGTACCGAGCGATGATGGGTTGGGCAGGTATGCCGATCGCGCGGGCATAACTGCGAATAAAGCCTTTTAAATAAACATCGCCGCCCGGTACGACGGAAAAATCACCGGCCTCAATCGCTTCAAGATAGCGGCTGCGAATTTTGGTTTCACTTTGCACCCACGCTAACGAGATGCCTCGCTCCAAACGGGCATTCTTCAACTCTTCGCCAATTTCTCGCACTACGTTACCTCCCCTGGGGTACTTGCCCCCGACCCAACATGCGAAGAGCACGTGCAAAAAACATGTCAATGCGTAGACTCCCTCAATTAATGATCGACACGTGAATGACAATTCTTTAACTTATGCACGGTTGTCGTCTACAGCATTTATCGCTCAACGAAAACGTTCGGAATACTTCTGACCAAAGAATTCGCCGATTCCCCCGCACATCCTGCCGCCCGGGGAGTCTGTACAAGCACGAACTGCGCGCTGTCCACAAGATTTATTGAAGATCGAATACGGCAATTTCCGGGGGGCAAAAAAGACGGGCCGGAATACGAGCCGTGCCCACGCCGCGGTTGACATACAGCCAGCTGTTCCCGATGTTGAACAGCCCCGAGGCATAGCGCGGCACGCCGCGTGTGTTGGTCGCCAGAGCGATGCCGCCGGGCAGACAGATTTGTCCGCCATGTGTGTGGCCGGTCAAGTACAAATGGGCACGTGCATCGTGATCGCGCACGATTTCCGGTGAATGGGCCAACACGACCACCGGCGGCGCGTCGGCCTGCGCCGAAGAAGCGGCGGCGAAGCGGGAGCGCCTCCAAAGTTGGTCGGCCTCCGTCAGCGCTTTTGCCAAATCGGCGCGGTGCGTGTTCGGATCGTCGACGCCGACGATCAGGAGGGCGCGGTCTCCACGAATGAACAAATCGGCTTCATTGCGCAAGAGCCGGACGCGGCTGCGTTTCAATTCCCCGATCAGCCGCTCCGGATGATTCACGTCTTCGAAATCGTTGTCGCCGAGCACCGCGTAGATTGGGGCGACTTGCCCCAGCTCCATCAAAAGCGGTGCCAAAAAAGTCAGCGCACGACCGTCGGACAAAAAGTCGCCGGTCACCGCGATTACATCAGGCCGCAAAGCCCTTGCTTCTCGAATGAGCTGCCACTGCAGCTCACCGATTCCTTTCAAGTGGAGATCGGTGATATGCAAAATGCGCAGACCGTTCGCACGCGAAGATGGCCCGTCCGCCCTGTCGCTGGGCTCATCGGCGGACGGGCCGGGCTGATCGGTTTCCCGCCTTTTCATGCCAATGGTACGGCGCTCGACCTTCAGAGCATACGGCTCGATGAGAAAAGCTCGCCACAACAACACGCCGCATACGCCCACGAGGCCGAGCACCGCGAGCCAACCCACGGTGTTCAATCGAGCTGCATCTCCTCTATGTACCGATACGCAATACCGTAAAACCGCTCCGCGTGCTGCGAGCGAAATTCGTCCCAAGTCATCGTCTGTCCGTGCCAACGTTCGATGAGGCGCTTTTCTTCCTGCAGACGCTGCCGCAATACGGGAGCCGCGGAAGCGTCAAAATGGATCGACCGTCCGACACACAGCCATTGATCGCTCACCGGCATGGGCCGCACGAGAAGCACGTCGCCGTGGTTGAGCCGGCGATCGTCGACCGGCCATAAAACGTCGTAGTGATGTTTTTCATCGACGAGATCGACCAAGCGGACGATGCGGTAGTAAGCGTTGTCGGAGCGGCTGTGCTGAATTTCCACCCGGCCGAACAGCGGATGGCGGCCCGTCCAAGCGGCTAAACTGCTCGCACACGCCTCCCCGTTGCGCCGGGCGCTTTCCGCGCACAATTCGATGGCCCGCTTCCCGCCCTGAACCGGAATCGGCCAGTCGAAAATGAACCAGTCGAGGAAGCACTCCGACCAAAGCGCATCGTGTTCCGCAACCGGTACGTGGCTCAAGAAGCGATCCCAGGCGCGTGTGGTCAGCGCAGACATCGTGCGGGCTTGTACCTCAACGCGATGCCGCAGCGCAAACATCTGCTCGACCACCTCAAAGTAGGCGAAACCGTACGGGCCGCCGTTTCCCGCATTGCTGGGCGTTTCGGCACCGGCGGCGACGCAGGTGTCGGCAGCGAGGAACGTGCCTGCGACGAGTTCTACGCTGTAGCGCGGATCTCGGGGCTGAATCTGCAGCGCATGCCGAATGCGCATTGCATATTGGCGGGCCGTGGCCATGCTCGCACCGGCTTTTTGGACCAAATCGTCTCGATCCGGCCAGTCTTCAATGTAAGCGAGAGCGAGCAAGACGGCGCCGGTCCACGGCTCCACCTTGCGAATGGTCGGTGCGTCCACCATCTGGAAATCGTGCCAGAGCCACCACGCGCTGTCGACGCTCGCCTCATCCCGCCCATGTTCCAGAAGAATTTTCCGGACTTGCTCGGCTACCGCGGCATCGACAGCGCGTGGCCACTCGGGACGTGGGACGTGCAGCGCAGGATACCACGGATAGTTGTGTTCATCGAAACCCAGCTGCTCTTTGATGGCAGTCAGCGATTCAAACGGCAGGCCCGCGCGCTCTTTTAGCGCCTCGATGTGCTCCATGGACTGCAGCATTTCGGCCACCCGCAGGCGTCCCATCGGCGCCTGCACGGATTCCAGCGGAGTCTTGCCTTGCAGTGCCGGCTGCTTTAAATGCACCCATTGGCGATAAAAGGCGGCCGTTTCGTCCTGCCACTTGCGACGACGGAGCGCCAAAGGCACGGCTTCCTGCAGCGGGTTTGCCTGGCTTTTGCGCGTGTGCCGCAAAGCGCCGTCGGCAGGATGCGTCAAGGCATCGAACTGATGTTGGACCGTCGGGCCGAGCCATTGCTGCACCCAGCTTTTGCTTCGCTGAAGGCGCTCGAGAGAGAGACACAAAATGTCCAGCCGCTTGGAGCGCGTGCCGCTCAGGCGGACTTCACTGATGACTTCGCCGCTTTCGGAAAGCAGGTGATAACGTTCCGGAGCAACGGGAACGATTCGTTCGGATGCGCGAAGCTGCCGTGCAACCTGCTCGGTTTCGCCGTCGTACGTGTAAACCGCTCGACTTGGCAACACCGGATCGCCTTCTCGGGTGCGGTAAACCGGTCCGATCGGCAAAGCGGCGAGTTGCTGGACCAATTCTTCAAACACGATGCTGGCGGCGCGAAGGCTTTCCTGCAGCGTCATGTCGGGGAAATACCGGTTCAAGGTGCGAATTTGGTTGCGCAGCCGTTGGGCGACGGGACGGGCTGCACTCGGAGGCAAAACGGCTAAAACCTGAGGGAGCTTCCAAACATTGCGCTGTATGGACAAGGGGCGCCCGATGACGACGGACCAGCGAACGAGCGGCAAATCGTGCTCTGCAGCATCCACATAAAGCAAATGGCCCGTCACCAAGTCTCTCGCTCGAAAGCCTTGCGATGACGGGACGTCAATGATTTGCAGCGCAGTGCGGTAGGCATCTTTCCAGCGCCGCAGCAAACGCCGCTGCATGTCATCGAGATCAGAGCCGTGCTCCAAGTCAAACAGTTCAATGAGACGATGGCCGTTGCCGAGACGAAAATCGTGAATAAACCAATCCATGAATCTGCGGTTCATCGCCGCGTCATACTCGGGCGCAATGCCATCGGGAGACGCCTCAGCAAAAAGAGAAAAAGCTTGTTCAAAATCCGTGTGAAAGCGTTCGCGGGCAACAAACGTTTCGAGCTTCAATTGCATCTGGCGCATGATGCGCCGCCACGCGACCGGCGAGCCCACGCGTTTTTGCACCGGCTGAGCGTCGCAACAACGCGCAGCATCTTTCCCGCTTCCACATCGACATGAGCCTTGGGAATGCACCCTTCGCCACATGTTAGGGTTGCCTCCTCTCGCATGCCGCATCGCGCGGTATCCATGCCGAACGGTGTGGAAATGCGCTGCGACATGGTTCGATGACGAACATCAATTGGAGCCACGGGAAAACATCGGGGTGGGGAATTTCAAATCGGAAATTCGCTCGCTGTAGTGACGTCGCATATAAAGTTGAACCCATATAAAGACAACCACTCCAAAATGATCCCTATGTGTGCACGCCGTGCGATAGACGACATGTCGTATGATATTCTGGAGGGCTTTCCCCGCTTCCTGCCTGGATATCGGAATCCAAGAGCTTTCCATACTTGCAGGCGGGAGGCAGGAGGAAACACGTATAAAGACGAAGTGGATGATGAATTACTGAAGAACGGATACGTTTTTACGGATTCGTTTCCCCAAAACACCGGCGCAAAAATGCCGAAGTTTTAAAAAAGGAGTTGCCAACCTGTGGCACGCATTGCGAACAATGTTACGGAACTCATTGGAAATACGCCGTTGATTCGTCTAAACAAGCTCAGTGAAGAGACCGGGGTGGAAATCATCGGAAAGCTGGAATACTTCAACCCCGGCGGCAGCGTGAAAGACCGCATCGGCTTCAACATGATTGCAGCGGCGGAGAAAGCCGGCCTCATCGATTCTGAGACGGTAATTATCGAAGCGACGAGCGGCAACACGGGGATTGCCCTTGCGTTCGTCTGCGCGGCGAAAGGCTATCGATTGATCTTGACGATGCCCGAAACCATGAGCGTCGAGCGCCGCAATCTGCTGCAGGCGTACGGCGCTGAATTGGTGCTCACGCCGGGTTCGGAAGGAATGCCGGGCGCCATCGCGGAAGCTGAACGCTTGGCCAAGTCTTTTCCGAAAACATTCATGCCCAGTCAGTTTACCAATCCGGCCAACCCTGAAATTCACCGCAAAACCACAGCAGAAGAAATCTGGCGCGATACGGACGGACACCTTGACATTTTCGTCGCCGGCGTAGGCACCGGAGGCACCATCACCGGGGTTGCCGAAGTGCTGAAGCCGCGGCGTCCGTCGCTCCACGTTGTCGCCGTCGAGCCGGAAGCCTCTCCGGTGCTGTCGGGCGGCCGTCCCGGTCCTCACGCCATTCAAGGCATCGGCGCCGGCTTTGTTCCTGAAATCCTCAACCGCGACATCATCGACGAAATCGTACAGGTGTCCAACGAGCAAGCCCGACGCATGGCTCGCTCACTGGCACGCGACGAGGGCCTGTTGCTCGGCATTTCTTCCGGTGCGGCTGCACATGCGGCCCGTGAAATCGCGCTGCGCCCCGAAAACAAGGGCAAGACGCTCGTCGTCGTGCTTCCCGACACCGGTGAGCGATACCTGTCTACGCCAACATTTCAAGAGGTGGACGGCGACAGCTGAAGCCGGCGCGGCACAATGCGGCGGAACAGCAGCCTCGGACCGCCGATCGACCAAATGTACTTCAGCGTGATCAAGTCTTTCAACAGTGCGGCCGGAACACCGACGAGGGGGTAGCCGGCAATGTCCGCCACAGCCGCCCCCCTTCCCAACGATGCGACCACACCGAAGTTTTGTGCGCGATACGCTTGGAGGGGGCGGCCCATCAGTTCTGCGGCGATGTTGCGGGCGACGAGCCGTCCCTGCGCAATGGCGTTTTGCGCCGTCGGTGCGACGGGGCTTCCCGTCTTCGGGTTCAAAGCGAGCGCACAGTCGCCAATAATGTACACGTCCGGCGTGTCCACCGACTGGAGGAATTCGTTGACTACCGCCCTCCCCCGCGCTCTCGTGGTGAATGCCGCCTCGACGACTTCGTTCCCCCGAATGCCGCCCGTCCATATAAAGCTTTTCGTATGCAGCGGCTCGGCACCCTCCAGCTCCACCCTGTCGGGATGCAAAGCGACGATGCGTGTGTTGAGCCACAATTGAACGCCGCGATCCGCCAGCTCCTGCTGCACCGTCTGAACGAGGCGTCGATCCATGCCTTGCAAAATCTCCGGGCTCGCTTCAATGGTAATCAGGCGCAGTTCGACAGGCGACAGTCCACGACCTTGCATGACCTTCGGCAAGCGGTCCGCCAACTCAGCGACAAACTCAACGCCCGTCAGTCCCCCGCCCCCCACGGCGACGGTGAGGTACGGGCGGCGCTCGATGGGGTTGTCCAGTTCAGCCGCCTTGGCAATTTGTGCTTCCAAATGTCTGCGAATTCTTGCCGCGCTGTTCAAACTTTGAATCAGCAGCGCATGCTCCTGCAAACCGGGAATGTTGTAAAACTCCGGCCGGCTGCCCAAAGCGACGACACAGCGATCGTACGATATTTTCTGGTTGTAGGTCAGCGTGACTTCCCGCTTTTGTGGGTCGATTTTCGTCACTTCGGCCTTCACAAACTCCACCGGCAGTCCGCGCAAGATGGTCCGAAACGGAATGCGTATGCGGTCGGGTGACGTCGTTCCGGCAGCTGTGCGATGCAGCTCCGTGCGGAATTGGTGATAGTCGTGTTTGTTCACCAAGGTGATTTTCGTCCCGGGAAGTTTGCCGATCAGTCGGCTCAAATCGAGAGCAACCCGCAAACCACCGTATCCTCCGCCCAAAATCAACGTATGCAACGTGTTCACCTCTGCCTTGTGCACTCATGTCGAGCTCATCAACGGAGGAGCAAAATAAGCGTTAATCTTCACACCTCTTGAGTGAGCATTTTATGGGAAGGAAACCAACCACGCCTGCCGAAAGATAGTTCCTCGAGAAGGTGGTACATGCGCCATGAGCTCAGACGCTGCGAATAAAATAACCCTGTACAGCCGCCCCAACTGCTGTTTGTGCGACGATGCCGAAGCGGTCATTCGCAAAGTCATCCCTCGGTACAACGTCACGTTCGAAATTGTCGACGTTTCGAAGGATGAAGCTTTAGAGCAGGCTTTCGGTCCTATGGTCCCCGTGGTGGCCATCGACGGGCGAGTGCTTTTTTACGGCAAAGTATCCGAACTCCGCCTGCACCGCATTTTGGCTGGAAAAAGCATCTCGAACCGCTATAAGGCATTTTTGGAGCGTTTTCCACGGCGTACGCATTCATCCAACTAATCGTCCATGCGGCGCAGTTTTATCTGTAGCCTCCGTAGCTTGATCCGCTCGCGCCCGTAGGCTGCCACTGGGTTTGATTCAGCTTCGTATCGTCGGTACGCCGCTCGGACGTCGTCCGGCGCGCCGTGTCCCGGTTTTCATCCGGTTTCGGTTTGCGGCGCATGGCAATCGAAGTGATCGCATGCAGCATCGGCCTGTACCCGGTAATGCCTTCTGCAACTTTCATGGCACCTGCAACCGTAAGCAAAAAGCTGCCCAAACGCCCGGTACGTCCGGAAGCACCCCAAACGAGGGCCGAAAGCCCAAGCGTAATGCGCAGGTAATTATCCAACTGTTTCATGTCATTTCACCTCAGCTATAGCCTCTCCTCGCCATGGCAAGACCTTGCTTCCCTTCGTTGCCAGCCGCGGCAAAAAAGAGTGGATTCCTCTTGACACAACTATATATAGCGTAATATACTGCAATGGCATGCTACATATAGCGTCCAAGTGGCACCTCGACCTAACGTCCGGGAGGGACCGCTGCATGAAGTGCCCCTACTGTCAGCATCCTGACAGCCGTGTCCTGGAATCCCGTCCAACCGAAGAAGGAGCCGCGATCCGGCGCCGCCGGGCTTGTTTGTTGTGCGACGAACGGTTTACAACGTATGAACGGGTAGAAACGACTCCGCTCCACGTCGTCAAACGCGACGGCACACGGCAGCCGTTCGATCGCGACAAAATCCTGCGCGGCATGCTGATCGCGTGCCAAAAGCGGGCGGTTCCGCTCAGCGTTCTTGAAGAAACCGCTGCCCGCATTGAAGCGGACATTCGGAATCGGTTGGAACCCGAGGTGTCCACTGAAGTCATCGGAGAAATGGTCATGGACGCTTTGCGTGCGATAGACGAAGTGGCGTATGTGCGTTTTGCATCGGTTTATCGGCGATTCCATGATCTCAAGCGATTTCGCGAAGAGCTCGACGCTCTTCTCAACGAAACGACCGACGCAAATGGCGAAATCCGAGACGAATCGGAATGACGCGGTTTGAAAAGAGCACAGGGAGGCGATTTCACCGATGAGTTCCCCAGACAACCGGCATGATCAATCCGTCACCGTTGCATCTTACGACCGCTGCAAGCTGAGCGGCATTTCGGAATTGGTCTTCCTCGATCGCTATGCCATGAAAGATCCGGAGAAAAATGTCCAGCCGGGCGATCTCGTCGTCGTCCTCACGAAGGAAGACCCGAAATTCCCGCAAAAGGAAGTCGGAACGGTACGAGCCGTCGACGGTGATCAAGTGACCGTGGAGCTCCACAACACCGGCGAGCTGTTTACTCAGGAGCGCAAAAAGCTCGACCGCTGCATTGAAACGTCCCCGACGGACATGTGGAACCGAATGGCCAAAGCCATCGTCGCAGTGGAGAAAGAAGAACTTCAACCTGTGCTCGAAGCAGAGTTCCGTTGGCTGCTCGAAGGTTTTCGCTTCAGCCCGGGCGGCCGCATCAACGCCATGCTGGGCACCAACCAAAATTTAACCGCTTACAACTGCTACGTGATCCCCATCAAGCCGAAGGACAAAAACGCCGGCCGTGACTCGCGGCAGTCCATCATCGACACGCTCGGCAACATGGTTGAGATTATGTCGCGCGGCGGCGGCGTGGGCATCAATTTATCAACGCTGCGTCCCCGCCTCGCCTACGTGAAAGGCGTCAACGGGCGCAGTTCCGGCTCCGTGAGCTGGGGCGCCTTGTTCTCCTTTGCAACTGGCCTCGTCGAGCAAGGCGGCAGCCGCCGCGGCGCTTTGATGCTCATTTTGGACGATTGGCACCCGGATGTGCTGGAGTTCATTCACGCCAAGCGCGATATGGGTGCCATTACCAACGCCAACATATCCGTGGCCGTCAGCGACGCCTTTATGCAGGCGGTGGAAAACGACGATATGTGGGAGCTCATCTTCCCAGACACGCAAGATCCCGACTACGACCGCCTCTGGGACGGCAACATCAAGCGCTGGCGCGACGAGCTGGGCAAACCCGTCAAGGTGTACAAGCGCATTCGGGCCCGCGAAATTTGGGACACGCTGATGGAGTCGGCCTGGCTTTCGGCGGAACCGGGCGTCGTGTTTTTGGACCGCATGAACCAATATTCCAACGCCTGGTATTTCGAAGATTTGATTGCAACCAACCCGTGCGGCGAGCAGCCCTTGCCGGCTTGGGGCGTCTGCAATTTGGGACATATCAACCTCGCGAAGTTCACCAAAGGCAAAATCGGACAAGCCACGGTCGATTGGGACAGCCTGAAGCGGGCCGTTCACCTCGGGGTGCGCTTCCTCGACAACGTGATCGACATAACGCCGTACTTCTTCCCGGAAAACGAAGCCGTGCAAAAGAACGAACGCCGCATTGGTATGGGGACGCTCGGGCTCGGTGAAATGTTGATTCGCCTCGGTCTCCGCTACGGCGACGACAAAGCCATCGAGTTTGTCGACAAACTTTACAAATTCATCGCCACCGAAGCTTATTTGGCATCGACGGAGCTGGCCAAAGAAAAAGGCGCCTTCCCCGCTTTCGACGCCGAGAAATATCTCCAGAGCGGCTTCATGAAAGGCATGCCGGAAAAAGTACGCCAGGCCGTGCGCAAAAACGGTATTCGCAATGTCTGCATTCTCACGCAGGCGCCTACCGGATCAACCGGTACGATGATCGGCACCAGCACCGGCATTGAGCCTTATTACAGCTGGACGTATTGGCGCAATTCGCGTCTCGGCCTGCGCGAAGTACGTGAGCGAATCGTTCAGGAATACTTTGATGAAAATCCTGACATCGAACCGTCCATGGAAAATTTGCCCGACTACTTCGTCACCGCCATGGAGCTGTCGCCACAAGAGCACATTCGCGTGCAGGCGGCGGTGCAGCGCTGGACGGATTCGAGCATCTCGAAGACGGCCAACGCCCCGCACAGCTACACGATCGAGCAAACCAAAGAGCTGTACGAGTATGCCTACAAGTCGGGCTGCAAAGGAGTCACCATTTATCGCGACGGTTCCCGCGACCAACAAGTGCTGTCGACAACCAAAGAAAGCGAACAGGAGCAGGAGGAAGATTCACGGATGCAAAGCTCCGCCCAGGCGGCTTCAAACGGTTCCATGACTCAACAAGACGCCCAGGAGCTGAAACTCGTTGAAGAAGGCTCTCAGTCAACCGCAGCGGCAGAACCCGGCCAGCGCCGGCCGATGCGCAAGCGCCCGAAAAAACTGCACGGCACGACGTACGAATGGGTGACGCCGCTCGGCAAAGCTTTCGTCACGTTGAACGAATACAACGGCTCGCCGATTGAAGTATTCGTCAACATCGGCAAGGCCGGAAGCGACGTGGCCGCCATGTCCGAAGCTTTGGGACGTCTGACGACCATGTTCCTCAAATACGCCGACATGGACGATCCTAAGGAGAAAGTGCTCACGCTCATCAAGCACTTGAGCGACATCGGCGGTTCCGGTTCCGTCGGATTCGGCCAAGACCGCGTGAGCTCAGTGCCCGACGCGGTCGCGAAAACACTGCTGAGCTATTTGGAAGCCAACGCTAACGGTGAAAAGGTCACCGTAAGATCCAAAGGCTTGGATCTTTGCCCCAGCTGCGGATTGGCTGCGCTGCGCAAAGAAGAGGGCTGCTTCAACTGCGTCTCCTGCGGCTACAGCAAGTGCTAGGCTCTTTACGCTGCATACGACAAGGCTCAGGGGAGGATGCCTTCCCCTGAGCCTTTTTCTAACGCAAAAAGGGCGGCATAAGCCGCCCTGAGGTACTTCATGTATTCATTTGCTGAGCGGTTCCCGCTAAGTGCCGGACAACAGCTTATTGAAACTGCTGCTGTTGCTGTTGCTGTTGCTGTTGCTGTTGCGGCTGATAGTATTGGGATGCGGGAGTCTGTTGCTGGAACTGGACCGGCGATTGGGCGTTCAACGCCTGACGGAACCCGGCCTGCACGCCTGCGGTCGCCTGTTCAATCAATGATTGCTCAGCTGCCGCAATCATGCGCCGAACCATATTTCCACCGATTGCACCGTTCAAACGGCTCGGAATGTCGCCCCAGTAACCGTGTTCAGGTACTTGAATGCCGAGCTCTTGAGCGACTTCGTATTTGAAGCGATCGAGAGCCTGCCGAGCCTGTGGAACCAGCACTCGATTGGATCGTTGACCTTGAGCCATTGGTGAATCACCTCCACCCGTATCTTTGCCGGATTGGGCGGAGGTCATTTGCGTTAAAAAACAGGGACGTTCCTTGTTTCTTCCTATGGCAAGCACATTGGGGTTGGCTTTAGCACGGTTCGGCTTCGCCGGCGGTATCTGCGGTGCGGAATGACTGGCCACAGCCGCAAGTGCGGATCGCGTTCGGGTTGGTGATCGCAAAACCGCCGCCCATCAGGGCTTCTTTGTAGTCGATTTCGCAGCCGCGCAGATATGGGGCACTCACCGGGTCAATGACAACGGTTACGCCGTCGGCTTCAATAACGTGGTCGTCAGCGCGTTTTTCGTCCAAGCTCATACCATAGCTGAGCCCGCTGCAACCACCGCTTGTCACGTAAACGCGCAAATAGAGCTTCCCTTCGGCATCGCGTTCCCGAAGCAGCTCGCGCACCTTGGTCGTCGCCTGTTCGGTTAATGTTACCACGGCGAATCCCTCCCAATCTTCTCCCCTCATTATAATACGACGATTCCAAAGGCCGCAACCTGGCTGAAATCGGCAACAAACGACTCAGATACGGGAACGCAGCAGCAGCAGTCCGTTGCCGATGACCAGCATCGTCGCGACAAATTCAACCGTAATGGCCAGCCACAAATGGAGTTGACCGGAAACAATCAGCAGTGCGACGACAAGCTTGCTGAGCAAAGCCAACGCCAGGTTTTGCTTGATTTTGCCGCGTGCGCGGCGAGCCAGGGCAAACAAGGAAGACAGTCGGGCCACTTCGTCGGCCAGCATCACGACGTCAGCCGACTCATCGGATGCCCATTCCGTTTTCCCAATGACAATCCTAACGTCTGCAGCGTCCACGTCCGCATCGCTCTGCTCCGCGCTGTACACGACGGCGACTTTCTCCCCAGCCTGCCGCCATTCTTGAATGAGCTGGTTTTTGTCAGGCGCACCTTGCTCTGCGTGTATGTCTTCGATGCCGATCTGCCATGCTACATGATGAGCCGACAATGCTTCAGCGCTTGTCAGCATCGCCGTGCGGCGTATGCCCAGACGCCTCAACCTTTCGAGCAAGCGCCGGCTTTCTTCGCGCACAGGCTCTTCCATGGCGATTGCCGCAAAAATGCCGATTTTATCTGCAACGAGCCACACCACTTTGCCGCTTTCCCGCAGCTGCCGAATCGCCTCGTTCATGTCGTCGTCAAGAGCATACGCCTCGTCGATCATCCATTCGGGGCTGCCAATCCGAAAATGCCACGTTCCGGCCGGATGCACCACCGTTCCTTCAAATCCTCGCCCCGGTTCAGCTGAGAAATTTTCAATTGGCAGCAGCGGGATGTTACTCGCGGCCGCAGCATGAATCAAACCTTGCACCATCTTGCGCTCGACTTTGTCGTCGGCATCCGGATCGATCGTCTGGCTGCGCATAGCGCCGATCGAAGCGGCCACCTGCAGCGCTTCGGTTTCAGGTATATCGCCGAAGGCTATGATATCGGCCAAGACCATCTCGCGGCGCGTCAGTACGCCGCGTGTTTCAAATGCCATGGTGGTCAGCTCCGCGAGCCGCGCCAGAACATGACTCGATCGGATGAGAATGCCTCCCCGGGCCGAGCGAAACAAAGCGCTGACAACGACAATCGGCACGGAGACGAGCAGCGCCGAGGGCAACGCCATAACGAGCACCATCAAGCCGCGGTAAAGCCACGGATGAAAAGCCTGGCCGAACAACAAAGGCGGAATCAGCACGATCCCGAACGAAGCCAGGTAAATCATGATCGGGATAACCAGCGTGGTCAGCCGCGCGATGTTGCGCTGCAGCGGAACTTCGACCGCCGCAGCCCGCTCAGTCAGCCGAAAGACGCGGTCCAGCGTACTCTCTCCCGCCGGACGTTCCACTTTCACCACAAGCTCACTTTGCTCGTTGAGACTGCCGGCGTACACTTTGCTGTGGACATCTTTCACAACGGGAATCGCCTGACCGGTGACATCGACTTCCGATACCAGCGATGCGCCATATGATACCACACCGTCGAACGGAATGCGCTGCCCCGGAAGCACCTTGATGTAGTCGCCAACCGAGACCGATTCCAGGGGAACGATTTCTTCCGCGATTTCATCGAGATTGCCTTCGCTGGCAGCTGACGCATCGAAATCGACGAGCCTTGCAGCTTCGGCCGGAATGAGTGCCAAAGATCGCTGGAAGCAACGGCGGGGACGCAGCATGCCGCGACTTTCCAGCACGTCGCTGAGAGCATACAGCACGAGAACAAAGGCGCCTTCCTGCCATGCCCCCAAAAACGCCGCGCCTAAACCGACGACGCACATCAACACGTTCATGTCCAAGCGGCCCGTTCTCAGCGCCGCGAGCGCTCCGGCAGCAGGATGAACGCCTGCGAGCACCATCGCCAGGACGAGCAGCGGGAAGGCGACCGTCCAATAGGCGGGACTGAAGCTGATCGCCAATCCGCCCAAAAAACTGATGGACGCCATGAAAAAGAGACGGGTGCGCCAGTCCGACGTCGCTGCGACAGGCTCAGCGGTCGGTGCCGTTTCTGCCGCCGTGGGCTGCGCCGCGTCTGCCACAGGCGTTTCGTCGCCGGGCCTTTCCGGCTCGATCGCTGCAGCCGGCGCTTCTTCCGGCACCGTTGCAGCGTCATCTTCAACCGCTTCCTGCGCCTCTTCCGCGGCCGGTGCGGCTTCATCAACCGCGGACTGCGCCTCGCTTACGGCTGGTGTATCATCCACCGCAGGCTGCGCCGCCTGCGCGGCAGGCGCAACGTCTTGCTCTGCAGGCGGCTCCTCGGGCTCCGCAGCATCCACAGCGGCATCTTCGGTGCGAGGCGCTGCTTCCTCGACCGCAGGCATGGCTTCCACCGCTGCGGGCTGCTCCCGTCGGGGCGCGGATGCAAAAGGCTCATCGTTCACTTGGAAGCCCGCTTCTTCGAGCAAGCCGGTGAGCCGAACAATCGATATATGCCCCAAAACGAGGAGCTTGCCCGACGCATCGTCGTACTCGTACCGACGCACCGAGCGAATCGATTTGAGGTGTTCTTTAAGTTTGTTCCGGGGGTCAGTTCCGTCAGCAGGGCCTTGCACATAGAGCACATGGACCGTTGTGGGATCGGTTGTTTCCAGGTTGCGCGCCGTCCGTTTTCGCAACCGTTTGACCTCCCCTCAAACTTTGCCGATTCATCCTGTTACGCGATGGACCGTTTGTCGCCAAAACAGCTCAGAAGAATGGATTTCCCCCGGAACAGCAGAGAAGCCTCGCTCCGGCACCAGCGAGGCACCCATTGGTCACGAGGCTGTGCGGCTTGGACGCCGTGATCACATCGTCAGCTGCCGCACAATTTTGTCGAGAAGGTCGGGATGTCCCTTGTCGAGCAAGAGCGTGATCCCAACTACAATCCCAATGACATACACAAGCTTGACAATCGGTTTGATTCGATCGGGGAAACGAATAAAAGGCAGATTTCCGCCCATCGCCAACCCAAGGGAGGCAACCGTCAACGCGCCTACCCCGACCAGCGTCAAGAACAAGTCAAGCCAAATATTTTCCGCCACCAACGTCACTCCTTGCTACATGCGTAACGCCTGCAATGCTCAGTTTATTTCCAGGCTCGCGGGTCCTTTTCCTGCCTTTCCAATGGAACGTCTGCCCGGTGGAAACGCCACTTTATATCGGCCCGAAGAAGGGTTGACCTGCCTGGCTAGCGAACTGAGTGTATTTTGACGACTGTTATTGAAAGCAGACAGGAGGAGAATCACAACGATGTACAAGATAGCAGTCATTCCAGGGGACGGTACGGGCCCCGAAGTCGTTCGTGAAGGCTTGAAGGTGCTTCAAGCAGCAGCCGAAAAATTCGACCTGAGCATAGAAACCGTGGAGTTCGATTTTGGCGGGGACCGTTACCTCCGCACGGGCGAAGTGCTGCCCGACAGCGCGGTTGACGAACTGCG
Organism: uncultured bacterium; assembly: GCA_937983075.1. Lineage (GTDB taxonomy): Bacteria > Bacillota > Limnochordia > DTU080 > JAAYLA01 > CALKAQ01. The sequence goes on from CALKAQ010000129.1 coordinate 18,275, forward strand.
ACAGTTCGACGCCATCTATCTCGGCGCGATCGGGCATCCGGACGTACGCCCGGGAATTTTGGAAAAGGGGATTCTCCTTCGGCTGCGGTTTGAACTCGACCAATACATCAACTTGCGGCCGGTCAAACTGTATCCGGGTGTTGAAACGCCTTTGGCCAACAAAGGACCTGAGGATATCGACTTCGTTGTCGTGCGTGAAAACACCGAAGGCTTGTACGCCGGAGCCGGCGGCTTTTTGAAGAAGGGCACGCCCGACGAAATCGCCATCCAAGAATCCATCAACACCCGCAAGGGAGTCGAGCGCTGCCTGCGCTACGCCTTCGAATACACCCGCCGACGCAACAAGAAGAACAAGTTGACGCTGTGCGGAAAAACGAACGTTCTCACGTACGCATTCGACCTCTGGGAGCGCGCATTCCACGAAGTCGGCGAAACCGATTATCCGGACATCCAACGCGACTACGCTCACGTCGACGCAATTTGCATGTGGATGGTCAAAAACCCCGAATGGTTCGATGTCATCGTAACCGACAACATGTTCGGCGACATCATTACCGATCTCGGTGCCATCATTCAAGGCGGCATGGGCATTGCCGCGGGCGGGAACATCAATCCTGAAGGCACGTCGATGTTCGAGCCCATTGGCGGTTCAGCGCCGAAGTACGCCGGCCAAAACGTCATCAATCCGTTGGCTGCGATTTGCGCCGCGGCGATGATGCTCGATACGCTCGGCGAAGAAGAAGCGGCAAACGCCATCGAGCAGTCCGTCATGACGGTGTGCTCACGCCACCTCAAGAGCCTCGCGGTGGGTCAAATGGGCTACACGACGTCCGAAGTGGGCGATCTGGTCGTAAAATACCTCTAACCCATCCGTGGGAGGTCCTGCACCATTAAACCCCAAGTGACCGATTTCATCGTCATCGGCAGCGGCATCGCAGGCCTGGCAACGGCGTTGAAAGCCGCACCTTACGGACGCGTCACGGTGTTGACCAAAGGACGTGTGCTCGAGAGCAATACGTTTTTCGCCCAAGGCGGCATCGCCGCTGCCTTGGGTCCCGGCGATACGCCGGAACTGCACCTGCAGGACACGCTCCTTGCCGGGGCCGAGTTGTGCAATCCGGACGCCGTCGCCATTTTGGTGGAAGCGGCTCCCCAGCGCATTCTCGAGCTCATCGAACTGGGAACGCAGTTCGACAAAAAGCCTGACGGACAGTTGGCGTTCGGACGCGAAGGAGCGCACCGCCTCCCGCGCGTCTTGCATGCCCGCGGCGATGCGACCGGAGCGGAAATCGCTTCGGTCCTCGCCCGCGCCGTCCGTGCCCATCCTAACATCACCCTGCACGAGACTGCGACCGTCACCGACCTCATCATTCACGACGGCCGCTGTGCAGGTTGTTGGGTATTCGACGCCGCCGACGCTCAAACCGTGCCGCTTTTTGCCCGCGCATGCATCATTGCGACCGGCGGCAGCGGGCAGCTTTACCGCTATACGACCAATCCCTGGATCGCCACAGGCGACGGCCTGGCGATGGCCTACCGTGCCGGCGCAAAGCTCATCGACATGGAATTTGTGCAGTTCCACCCGACGGCGCTGGCCCACCCGGAAGATCCCATGGTGCTCATTTCGGAAGCGGTCCGGGGCGAAGGCGCCATTTTGGTCGACGACTCCGGTGCGCGCTTCATGACGGAAGTGCATGAGATGGCCGAGCTCGCCCCGCGGGACATTGTCGCACGCGCCATTTTCATCAAAATGCAGCAAGGGCAAAACGTATATCTCGACACAACCCGTCTAGGCGCTGGCTTCAAGCACAGGTTTCCCTCGATTTACCAGGCCTGCTTGCAGCGCGGTATCGATCCGACGTGCGAACCGATACCGGTAACCCCGGCCGCCCACTTTATTATGGGAGGCATCTACACCGACACCGACGGGCGCACGACGATTCCCGGGTTGTTTGCCTGCGGTGAGGCCGCCTGCACGGGTGTGCACGGAGCGAACCGACTCGCCAGCAACTCGCTGTTGGAAGGCTTAGTGTTTGCCGAACAGGTTGCTCGGGCGCTCGCCGCTGAACCGCCACCGGAGCGTATGATCAAGCGGTCGTTGGCGGCACCATATCGGGGCGGAACCCCAACGCTGCGGCAGCCGGATTTGGAACAATCGCTGCGGCAAGTGATGTGGCGCCACGCGGGGCTGATTCGAACACGCGCAGGGCTTGAAGAAGCTTGGGAGCGGCTGGCGCAAATTGAAGCCAAGGCCGATGCGGCCAACTGGACCCTCCAAAACATGTTGACCGTCGCTCGCCTCATTGTCCGAGGCGCGTTGTTGCGTGAAGAAAGCCGCGGCGGACATTTTCGGAGCGATTTTCCCCATCCCCGCGAGAACTGGCGAAACCGGCATGTCGTCCATCAAAAGAACGCAGAACCTTGGCTCGAAACCCATGCAGGCGAACGAATCTACGGAGGCGAAGCGCATGAACCCCATCTGGCTGGAAGAAACCATCCGTCGAGCGCTTGATGAGGATTTAGGTCCCGGTGACATCACGTCGGCTGCGGTCATTCCGCCCGATGCGACCGGACGAGCCGTGTTGACCGCGAAAAGTTCCGGGCGCATTGCTGGCCTCCGCGTGGCCATTGCCGTGTTTCAAACGCTCGATCCGCAAATCAAGTATGCACAACATGTGAACGACGGTGACGACGTGGAAGCGGGGACAACGCTGCTGACTCTGGCGGGAAAAACCGCCGCAATTCTAAGTGCTGAGCGCGTTGCGCTGAATTTCCTGCAGCATTTGTCGGGGATTGCAACGGCAACGCGTGAAGCCGTTGCCGCTGCAGCGCCTTATGGGGTGCAAATTGTGGATACACGAAAAACGACTCCGGGGTTGCGGGCGCTCGAGAAGGAAGCCGTACGACTGGGCGGCGGCCGCAATCACCGCTTCGGCTTGTACGACGCAGTGATGTTGAAAGAAAACCACATCGCCGCAGCCGGTGGCATTCACGCCGCAGTCGCCCGTGTGCGCGCTTACGTCGGCCATACGGTCAAGGTGGAAGTGGAGGCAGAGACGCTCGAGCAGGTGGCGGAAGCCTTGGATGCGGGCGCCGACATCATTTTGCTGGACAACATGGATGAAGCTACGATCAAGCAAGCGGTCGACTACGTTCAAGGAAGAGCCGTTTTGGAGGCCTCGGGAGGCATCACGCTCGACCGCGTCGCAGCCGTGGCCGCGTGCGGCGTCGATATGATCTCGCTCGGCTGGATCACCCACTCAGCGCCAGCGCTTGACATTTCGCTGCTGCTCGACACATAGGCTCAAACGCGCTGCACCCGCGCTGCAAAAGCTTCCGCCAAGTCTTTGGTAATCGGACCCGGTGTTCCCGAGCCGATGGCTCGTCCGTCGACGCTGACGACGGGCATGATTTCCAGCGTCGTGCTCGTCAAAAACGCTTCGTCGGCCTGGCGGAGTTCCGTCAGCGTGAACGGCACTTCCTCCACCTCGATGCGCAGCCTGTCCGCCAACTCCAACACCACCTGGCGGGTAATGCCGGAAAGAATGTAAGGGCCTTCCGGATGCGTGCGCAGACGGTTGCCGACCACCATGAAAAAGTTGGAGCTGCTTCCTTCGGTCACAATGCCGTCGCGAACCAACAGTGCTTCCAAAGCGCCGGATTCTTTGGCCGTCTGCCGCGCCAAAACGTTCGGCAACAAGCCGATCGCCTTGACGTTGCACATTTTCCAGCGTTTATCTTCCACGGTGACACAGGCGACTCCCTTTTCATATACCTCCGGCGGCTGAGGAACAGCCGGTCGAGCGGTCATGAACATGGTGGGCGTAATTTCATCAGGGAACGGATGATAGCGCGGCGCATAACCCCGCGTGACCTGCAAATAGACGATCGCATCGTTAAGCCCGTTGCGTTCGACGAGCTCATCCGCCCAAGCGACAATTTGTTCGCGCTCATACGGAATGGGCAGCCGAATTGCGCTCGCGCTGCGCTCCAAACGGTTCATATGTTCGGCCATCTCAAACGGACGTCCGCCATAGTAGCGGATGACTTCGTAAACACCGTCCGCAAAAACATTTCCTCGGTCTTCCACGTGAATGTAAGCTTGACCGTAGGGCACAAATTTACCGTCGAGGAATACGGTTTCTTCCATTGCTCGCCCTCCATCGTCCAAAAAAGCCTCTTCACAGCCTATGATTCTCGTCCTTGAGTGAGTACGCTTTCATGCCCGACCATCCTGCTCCATCGCCCTGTGAAGCGAAATTTCAAGAGGCCCCGGCCACCCGTGTGACCGAGGCGCAAACGTTCCATCCTTACGGCCATTTACGGCGCAACGTAAATGTCGTCGCCCTCCACCTTGACCTTGAAGGTGTCCACAGGTGCCCAGGCGGGCATCGACAACGCTTCGCCGGTTTTCACGTTGAACTTGGCGCCATGCCGCGGGCAAGTGACGACTTCGCCTTCAAAAGGGCCCTCGGAAAGCGAAGCCTCGGCGTGCGAGCACATGTCGTCAATCGCATAAAATTCGCCGTCGACATTAAACAGCGCCACTTTTTTGTTGCCGACGAGAACACACCGGGAAGTACCCGGAGGAATTTCAGACACTTTGGCTACTTTAACGAACTCAGCCACACAATGACCTCCTTGCCATATGTTTTCATTGCAGGCAAACCATGGGCCCCCTGCCCGGAAGCGGGGGGCCCATGATGTTCACCGATTGACGCAGTCCATTCGTCGATTAACCTACGGAACCTTCCATTTCGAGCTCGATCAAGCGGTTCAATTCGACCGCATATTCCATCGGCAGCTCTTTGGCGAACGGCTCGATAAAGCCCATAACGAGCATATTGGTGGCTTGTTCTTCCGACAGACCGCGGCTCATCAGGTAGAACAGCTGATCTTCGCTGACTTTGGAAACGGTGGCCTCATGTTCCATCGTCACGTCGTTTTCCAAGATCTCGATGTACGGGATGGTGTCGGAGCGTGACTTTTCGTCGAACATGAGCGCATCGCATTCGACCTTCGACTTGGCCCTCTTGGCGTTTCGCGCCATATGAACGAGCCCGCGATAGGTGCTGTGGCCACCGCCAAGGCTGATGGACTTCGATACGATGGTGGATGTCGTTTCCGGCGCGGCGTGGATGACCTTGGCACCGGCATCCTGGTGCTGCCCCGGACCGGCGAGTGCAACCGAGATGATGTCGGCCTTTGCACCGCGGCCCACCATGTACACCGCCGGGTATTTCATGGTCACTTGCGAGCCCAGGTTGCCGTCAATCCACTCCATGGTCGCATCCTCATGAGCGACGGCCCGCTTGGTCACCAGGTTGTAGACGTTCTTGGACCAGTTTTGGATGGTGGTATAGCGGCAACGCGCACCCTTCTTGACGATGATCTCAACAACCGCCGAGTGCAGCGATTCGGTGGCGTAAATCGGCGCCGTGCAGCCTTCGACGTAGTGAACGAAGCTGTTCGGCTCGCAAATGATCAGCGTCCGCTCAAACTGGCCTGCATTTTCGGCGTTGATGCGGAAATAAGCTTGAAGTGGAATTTCCACCTGAACGCCTTCGGGAACGTAGACGAAGCTGCCGCCGCTCCAAACGGCCGAGTTCAGCGCCGCAAACTTGTTGTCTGACGGCGGAACGACCGTTCCGAAGTACTCTTGGACGATATCAGGATGCTCGCGCAGCGCCGTATCCATGTCGCAGAAGATGACGCCTTGCTTGGCCAAATCTTCTCGCATGTTGTGGTAGACGACTTCGGATTCATACTGGGCGGACACCCCGGCGAGAAACTTGCGCTCCGCCTCGGGAATGCCAAGCCGATCAAACGTGCGCTTGATTTCTTCCGGGACCTCGTCCCACGAGCGGCCTTTCCGCTCCGAAGGACGGATGTAGTAGTAGATTTCGTCAAAATTGAGCGAGCTGAGATCGGCACCCCAGGTAGGCAGCGGTTTTTGCAGGAATGTCTCGTACGCTGCTAAGCGGAAGTCCGTCATCCATTGCGGCTCTTCTTTCATTTTCGAGATGGTGAGGACTATATCGCGATTTAATCCCTTTTCACTCTTGAAGGTGTACTCGATTTCATCACGGAACCCGTATTTGTATTCCTTATGGAAATCGAACTCGGTTTTGGGCATGGTTGCAGACACTCCTTCTACCACCACCCATGGCAAATGGTACGGCGGCACGAATTTCAGCGACAAGACCTCATTGACTGTGGGTACCCTTAGCTTATCGTTAGTGCCGGCTCCGGTCAACCATCCTTTTCCGCGCGAAAACGCACATTCCCGGCCGCTTTCGGCGTGACTCGCCGCCGGAACAAGACTTGCCAAAGACCGCCGGATCCGATACGCTGTAATGAAACAGAGCAAACCGAAGGAGGTACTCTTGGATGGCCGCTCCAACCGAAGAACAAATTCGCGAGGCGCTCACCAAGGTCAACGATCCGGAATTGGGACACAACATCGTCGAACTCGGGCTCGTCTACAACATCCACATCCATCCTGACGAAGGTTTTGTCCACGTTGAAATGACCCTCACATCCATGGGCTGCCCGGCCGCCGGCGAAATCGTACGCCAAGCGACGGAAGCCGTCAAAAGCGTCGAAGGCGTCAAGGACGCCAAGGTCGATCTCGTTTGGAATCCGCCGTGGAAACCGGAAATGATGGCCGAAGAGCTGCGCTGGATTTACGGTCGGTGATGCGGCGATGTCCCGGATGCCGGAGGAATACGACTCCAATTTTATCCAGTTCGTCGAGCTCTTCAATCAAGGCCAATATGAAGAAAGCCACCGGGTCTTAATTGAGTCGTGGATACGCAACCGCTCGAACGACTTCTATCGTGGCCTCATTCAAATGGCCGGTGCTCTTGAACATTGGGAAACCGACAGCCTGTTTTGGGCCGAAGACATGTTTGCCAGCGCGTACAACTTGCTCGCCAAATACGCCCCGCGCTACCAAGGGCTCGACGTCGACGCGCTGCTGAATACGCTTCAGGAGTACAACGCCGCGGCCAAGCGGGCGCGTGAGCAAGCGCAAAGCAAACACGCCGTCGCTCTGCCTCCCATCGTCCTCAAATGGAGTTCTGATTAAAATTTTAACGGTTATCGCTGCCGCACGCGTTCGTCCACAAGCCGCATGTACACGTCCCGAACGAAGCGCATGCCCCATTCGGCGAGCAGATCGTCGGCGAGAGCTTCCCAGTCTTCGTACAGGCCAAATATGCCGAGAGGCGAAAGGTGAAACCAACCTGCAGATCCCGGATCCTTCACGACACAGACCGTTTGCGCTTCACAGCGCCTGGCGTGCAACACGGTGAACAAATACGTTTCATAGCCGTGCCAGGCCAACACTTCGAGCGCAAACTGCGCCCAATCGGCGCTGTTTCCGCCGCCTTCCCGCCAAGTGACCACCGCCGGCTGCGGAACGTCAAAAAGGCGCGTCTGGCTGCGTTCGAACAAATTTTCTTCCATAAAGCCCGCAAGACGAAACGGCGTATCCATGCTTCGCACAAGGCCTTGAAACGATTCCGGCCAGGCGTCGGGCGCCCCCTGACGCCCCGCGCGCCGAAGGTATGCGCGGCGGTAGCCATACCGCTGGAAAAGCCGAAACGCCGCTCGGCACCCAATTGCCACCGTAACACCTCCGTTTGTTAGAGTATAGCGATAAAAAACGCCGATTGACAGAGATCATCTCGTTCCATTTTGTTCGCAGATCGCCCTACAGGCCGTTTTTCGGCGTTTGCTCGTCCTTTCTCCCACAGATAAGATGAAAACGCCGGTCCGTCATCAGCCGTTGCCCCGGAAAGGAGAGGCAACATGATTCGCTCCGTATTCCGTCGGGCTGTTGTCTGGTTCAGCGTCGCCGCTGTACTCGCGGGATGCACGGCCGCTCCGGCACTGCGTCAACCAAGCCGGGGTTCAGGCTCACTGCAGGTGACGGCGGTGGTGCCCCAAGGCTCCATCAGTGACTTCGTTCATAACGGCTATGAATTCGAACTCACTTTGTCGCAGGACAATCAAACGCGTACGTTCAAGCGTCCTCTGGAACAAGGTGCACTCACGTTCAGCGTCGACAACCTTTTCGCGGGCGTTTGGTCGGCAACGCTTCATCTCAAAGACAGTGAAGGCGACATCACTCACGCGGCCTCAGGCGAAATCATCATTCTGCCTGACGAGGTTGCAACGACGGAATTCGTCCTCACACCCGAACCGGGGGAACTCGAGGTGGTGATTGATCTTTCGAGCATCGCCGATTCCGCGCTGCAGGCGCGAATTCAAGGTGCGCGGGTGTATGTTTCGCCCGGTGGATACAGCACGGGCCATCGCGATCCCGACGGCGGAACCATCGTCATCAAGCGCTCATTGCAGCCGCAAAGCTATGATTATCAGGTCATCCTGTACTCCGACGGATTTTTGGCGGGCAACCGCGAATACAGCAGTCCCTGGGCTCCGGTCGATATTTCCCCCGGTAAAACCACGAGGATTCTTTGGACGCCTTCGGTCGGTGAACTCGACCTGCGGGGAACCGTGCTCGACGCCCCGGCTCCTCCTGCGGCGCTGCAAGGCGAATATCTCGACGAAGGTTTGGTGCGCCTGAGCTGGGTTTCACCGCCCTTTCCTCCTGACGCCGAAATCACAGGCATCCGCATCTACCGGCGCGACGGCATTTTCGGCGCCTATGCCCTGGTCGACGAAGTTCCGTCGGAAGCCGAAAGCTGGGAAACCGCCGTTGAAACGTCGAAAGAACAGCGCCTTGCGTTCGCCGTAACCGCCTTTGCCGTCTATGCTGCCGCTCCTGACACCGTCTTCGAAAGCCCGCGCA
>CALKAQ010000130.1 GCA_937983075.1 uncultured bacterium
GCAGCGTTGAACAGCATCTTCGCCATCGCCACGGCGCGGAAAACGGGGATCAGGATCTTCAGGACACCGGTGATTTGACCGATCGCGGAGATGACCATGCCCACCGCGACCAGCAGCGGCCCCACCGCGGCCACCACGGCGGCGATGACAGTGCCCCACTTGAGCATCTCGGGGTTGGTCTTCTGCAGCTCCTGTGTCCATGAGATCATCTTCTGGACCACGCGCGTGGCCACGTCCAGCAGCCCCGTATCGCCGATCTGCAGCATCAGCTCCTGCGCGGCGGACTTCAGCTGCATGATCTCTCCGTTGAGTCCCTCCATGCGGATAGCGGCCATCTCCTCAGCCGCGCCTTCGGAGTTCTTCAGGTCTTCGACCAGCTGCCGCAGACCTTCCGATCCGCGCCCCAGCAAAGCTTGCATTTTCGGGCCCGCTTCCAGGCCGAAGATGCTCAGTACGTCAGCGACTCCGGCACCCTTATCGGCCAGGTCGGTGAGGATGTCGGTGAGCGGACGCACCTCCCCGGCCGAGTCCAACGCCGCTACCCCGAACTCGGCCAACTTCCGCCCTCCGGTGGAGGAGGTATCGGCCAGGGTGGCGATGATGGAGTTCAGCCCGGTACCGGCCATCGACCCTTGCATACCAGCGTCGCCCAGGATGCCGACTGCAGCGGCGGTCTCCTCCAGCGACCAACCAGCCGCACGGGCGATAGGCGCAGCGTACTTCATCGACTCGCCCAACATGGCCAGGTCCACGTTGGCCGATGCCGCCGTTTTGGCCAGAACGTCAGCAACCCGACTCATCTCGGAGGCCTCGATGCCGAAACCGGACATGATGTTGGAGGCGATGTCGGCGGCCTCGGCCAGGTCCACCGAACCAGCGGCAGCCAGGTTCAACACGTCCGGGAGCCCGGCCAGGATCTCGTTGGTGTCCCATCCGGCCATACCAAGGAACTCCATCGCCGAAGCGGCCTCGGTGGCGGAATAGGCGGTGGTAGCCCCCATCTCCCGCGCCAGGTCCTTGAGGGCCTCGAAATCCTGGCCAGTCGCGCCGGTGACCGCACGGACCCCGTTCATACCTGCCTCGAAGTCACCGGCCGTTTTCAGGATCGCGGTACCCATACCCACGATGGGAGTCGTCACTCCCACCGTCAACGATTTACCGACGCTGGTGAGCTGTTCTCCGGTGCGGACAAGGCGCTGCATCGAAGAATCGGTCTTCTCCGCAGCGCCTTCCAGCCCCTTGTCTAGTGATTTCGTGTCGACACCGATGCTGACTAGCAGCTCTGCCAGTGTGGCCATACAGCACCCCCCTTTCTGCTAGTCAGCGCTTTTCCCGCGCGAAGAACCTCCCAGGGACGTATTAATCGCGCGCACCACAGCCAATTGTTCTTCCCACGTCTGGGATTTCCGGGCATCCCATTGTGGCAAATAGTCTTTGGGAGTTACGCGCTTGCCCTTCTTTGTCTGCGCAGCATTGTGCACTGTGGAGGCAATCATCGCGGCCAGAACATCTTCACGAGGTCCGCCGAGTGGGCCCTCTACCTGTTCGTAGGCAGCCCACTCCGCCAACTCGCGAGAATCGACCCGCTCAAGCAGCTCGCGCACAGTCATTCCCAAGTGCGCTGCCAGGCGAAAATAGAATCTCCGTTCTGGCCTTACTCGGAATTTTTTACGTACGTCTCCACGTC
>CALKAQ010000131.1 GCA_937983075.1 uncultured bacterium
TTGACTGTACCCCAACTAAGCTTAGGTGTCCAAATCAGTTAGGGGGCCGAAGAGATCCCCACGCGCGTGGGGGTGTACCGAATTTTGGACATGGGGACCGGAGTCGCCAGAAGTTATCCCCACGCGCGTGGGGGTGTACCGTGCAATAACCACGGCATAAGGTCATTGAGCTGGTTATCCCCACGCGCGTGGGGGCGTACCGGATGGGGCGACGATAACGCTGTTATGCGCCAGTTTGTTACCGTTGCCGAACAAGGTGTGTCCACGCAACCGGGGCAACTCCAATAGTCTTGACCTAATTCAGTGGGCGACGCTTTTTGACAACCCGTTCCGTTTTTCAGCACTATAGGTGAACAAAGGCCTCCGGCACATTTACTATACTATGGTCAGCGCTAGAGGTCTTTGGATGTTAGTGCTTCATACCGCTGATTGCGTTTTTGGGTCGCGCACAAGCTTTAATTCCTATTTCGATTTTCTTAATCCCTCGGTGTCAGCGGTGCGAACCGAGCCCAGACGGGATAATGGTCGGACGGATAGCGAGCGCCGAACGGATTGGTTTCGGCACTGAACGCCAGGACTTCAAGATCGGGTGTATGGAAGATGTAATCGATGGGTTCGCCTTCAAGCGTGCCGCGGTAGCCGTGGAACGTAGCGCCGATCGAAACGCTTTGCTTGCGCAAAAATTCGGCTGCATCGTACAGCAGCGGACTTACTTCCGCGGTGCCCATCAAAATATGAATGGCCGGGATGCTCGGCGGAGCGTTCATATCACTGGTCACGATGGCGGGGAGGCCCCAGGCTCGTGTGGTCAAGGCGACGTGATAGAAGAGCATCTGGGCCCCGATTTCCCTGGCGTATTGACTCTCATGGTCCAAGTGGGTGTTGTACAGCAAGAACTCCGCTCCGGTTGCCAATTCTTTAAATTGCACCCAGGTGACCATGCGCGGGTTGTTCACGCCTGGCAGACGAGAGCCCGGGACGTGGGGAGTTTCCGAGAGCCAGAAGTGATCGGCCTGAGTGGAAGCGATCCTTGCGGTAAAGAACGGCCATGAACTCGCCGGATAAACCGCCGTTGCGTCCCACACCGATCCGGTCATACTCTGGCAGGAGTTCCATCAGTGCGACGATCATAGGGTACGTACCTTCTTGCGTCTCCACGATGTCTGCGCCGTGCGTGCGAATGGCCTCCGCAGCCCTTCCTGTGAACTGATGGTTGAATAGTGCACACATCGTTGTCAACATTCTCGTTGTTGAGTTCGTGATGATTGGTATCGCACCTTCTGAAAAATGAGTCGGTTCCGGGGTGGGTGGTCATGCCGTTTGAAGCGCGAACAGAGGACGAGTCTTTCAGTGCGATGGTTGTCATACAATGCCTTGACACGATCGATTACATAATACTTGACGCCTATTGCGTGGAACCGGTAGGCTAAGAATATATGGCCATTTTGCTCCGAATTCACGTTGATGAAGCGGAGAATCCATGCTTTTACGGCGAATCTTGACCGTTTGGGTAGGGTATCTTGGGTGCCCGAACCTTCTCAGTCAACCTCGTAGGAATGCACTCAAGTGTGGCTTGAGTGCGGCTGCGCGGTGAGGAGGCGTTTTTTTGCCTTTTTGCGGCCATTCCCTGGGGGTAACCCTCCGGTCTCGACAAAGCAAGCGTGCGAAGAAAGGGGTCGTCAATGGGGGCAATTCTCCACCTGGTCGTGTTACTCCCGTTTGTTTTGGCTTTGTTGGTGCCTTGGCTTGCACGAATACTCGGTAGCCGAGTGGGCTGGGCGGTACTTCCGCTTCCTGTTTTCAGTGCGATTTACCTCCTCAGCGTACTGCCCGCGGTTGGAAATGGCGAAACAATCACAGGCGTTTGGTCTTGGGCACCGAGCTACGGTTTGGAACTGGCTTTTGTGCTTGACGGATTCGGCCTCCTGTTCGCTTTGCTCATTGCCGGCATTGGCAGCTTGGTCGTTTTCTATTCGATTTATTATCTCGACCCGAATGAGGCCTTGGGGCGCTTTTACACATACATTTTGCTCTTTATGGGTGCCATGTTCGGGGTTGTCCTATCGGACAATCTCCTTGCACTCTACATGTTTTGGGAAATCACCTCGATAAGTTCGTTTCTCCTCATCGGATTTTGGCATACCAAACTCGAATCGCGGCAAGGTGCCCTCAAATCAATGTTGACGACAGTGATGGGCGGCTTGTCGCTTTTGGCCGGATTTTTGCTGCTCGGATCCGTGGGCGGCACGTTTTCGCTGCGAGCGCTTGTAGATCAAGCGAGCGATATTATAGCTCATCCTTACTATCCGGCCATCGTCATTCTCGTTTTGATCG
>CALKAQ010000132.1 GCA_937983075.1 uncultured bacterium
CGGTCGGCGGCCTCATCGATGTCGAACTGATTCGCCTGATGGCCGCCGTAAAAGACAAGCTGGGTCGGAGGCTCCCACGGCAGCGACTTGAACACTTGACCGTGTGAAAGCGCAAACAGAGCAATGCTTCCAATATAGACGGCGTCAGCTCCCAAGGCAATGGCCTTGAGAAAATCACCCGGCGTGTACAAACCGCCGCCTACAATGAGACTCACCTTTTCACGTTGACCGGAAGCCCGTAAAAACTCGTCCGCCCGCACCAGCGCATGGACAGTCGGTATTCCAAAGTCATCTTGCAAAATCGGCGGGCTCCCCTTCGTCGCCGCCTGCGCACCGTCCAGCGCGATGACGTCGACGCCCGCTTCCAGGCACAACCGCAAATCTTCCTCGAGCTGCTTGCCCGGTGCGAGTTTGACGCCGATCGGCACTCCATCGGTCAGGTCTCTCAAATAGCGCACGAGATCGCTTAAACTCCAGCCTCGCTCCAATTCGGGATGATACGAATATTTGACGGCCTGCTGCCCCGGACGCAAGCCCATCGCCTGCCGCAGCTCGACATCGTAATCGGGTTCTTTGATCAACGTACCGACTCCGCCGGAAGCGCCTTGGCCGAAATAGATTTCGATCATGTCGGCATGCCGCAAAGTCTCAGGTTCTTTGGCCCAAGTCGCTCGGTTGTACTGCAGGATCAAATGCCGCGCGGCATGTCGTTCCAGCGGCAGTACAGGTCCTTCACCGACGTTCGACGCCGCATCGGCGAGTGCGGCTCCTCGTGCGAGCGCAATGCGTGCGCTTGCACTCAACGCGATGCCGTAAGCCATGCCTGATAGCATAATAGGAATGCCGACGCGCATTGGTTTCGCTGCAGCCGGACCGATGACGACGCTCATGTCCACGGGTGCGTCGTAGGCAGCCGGCTTGCGGACGACTTGCGCAAAATTGAACACGAGATTCTTAAAATCCGGCCACTCCTTCGGGCTCCCAAGCGGCCGCTCAATCACGGTTCCTTCGTGTGCACGCAAGTTCGTCTCCACAATGACTTGCGGCCCGGGCCGACGGGTTGCGCTGATGAGTTCCCAAAGGTTGTCTGCATACGAATCACGCAAAATCTCCTCGACGAAATTCATCATGCCCATTTTGATCCGGTTCCGCAGCAGCGGTTTGACCAGCCGTGCGGCCGCCAACGCTGAGGCAAGGCCCGCCAAACCGAACAAGGCGCTTCGTTTGGACCGATGCGGTTTTTCTTTCGAACGGATGCGCAACCGACTCCCCCCTGTACCGAGCAGCGAGTTGGATCGTGGAGCTTCCATCAGTATCCCCCGATCGTCCTCCCAAGAAACGGATAGAGCGCTATCGTCGGCGCCAAGCTATAACGGCAAACCACGTTTAAGCTAGGTGAGCGACGTTGACGATCAGACTTCTGGTATTGGGCGGCAGTTTTGCCGGCCTGGACGCAGCGATTGATTTGGCACGGCGGTTCGGCGACCGGGCCCGCGTGACCGTGATCGATCAATCGGATCGCTTCGTGTTCCGTCCGGCCTTGCCTTGGCTCATGCTCGGCCAGCGCACGCCCGAGCAAATTTCGGCACCGTTTCGCCCGCTGTTCCGCTCCCACGGGGTCGAGTTCGTACAAGACCGCGTGGAAGCCATTGATCCCAAAGCCAATACCGTGCGAACCGCTCGGGGGGAGTGGCCTTATGATTTTTTGGTCGTCGCTCTGGGTGCAACGTCGCCCCCGGCCGTCCCGCCCGACTTCGCGCTGCACGGATACTCTCCGCTTTGGATCGAAAGCGCCATGAAACTTCGACACGCGCTGGAGCAATTTCGCGGCGGCGATGTCGTCGTCGCTCTCCACCCCCGGGCACCGCTCATTTGCACCGGTTATGAAATCGTTTTTCTGATCCACGAGTTCCTCATGCGGCGCAGACTGCGTCAGCGATCGACCATCACCGTGATCACGTACGAAGAACGCCCCTTTGCCGCTGCGGGACCGGTTGGCACCGCTTGTGTCCAGCGGTGGCTCGAAAGGGAAGGCATACGCTGCATCACTTCCAATTTCGTGGACCGCGTGACGGACGATTGCGTCGAGCTCGGGGACGGTCGCACATTGCCGATGTCGCTGTTTATTTATATCCCAGCTTATCAAGGGCCGCGGTTGGTCAAGGAAATTCACAACTTCACGGATGCGGACGGATTCATCACAACCGATCGGCGCATGCAGTCTCTTTCCTACAGCAACATCTACGCCGCCGGAGACATCGTGTCATTTCCCGGACCCAAAACGGGACACATGGCGGAGCTGCAAGCGCGCACGGCGGCACGCAACATCGCCGCGGCGTGCGGGCTCACTTCGCCTTGCGAGTATCAATCATACTTGGCGTGTGTCAGCGATTTCGGCTTCGGGCGCGGGGTGATGGCCATTCGCAAACCTTCCCCGCAGCAAGGGGCCGTGCGGGACGTTTTCGCTCTGGCTGGCTATCTTCCGAACTTCGTCAAACTTGCCTTTGAGAAATATTTCCTTTACTATCGCCTGCGCTATTGAGCTATTGAATCATTCCGGCGGTGTCCGCCAAAGCCCGCGCACGTAAGCGACCACCACGATGAGCAAAGGAATCGCCAGCGTCATGATGGGCATCAAAATTGGACTGAGGACGAAATACCAATAATCGAACTGCGGCAAATCAAGCGGGATGACAAGGAAGACAGCCAGGATTGTCGATGTGATCGCGATCGGCCAAATGTTGTCGCCCCAACCGAAAAGCCGCCGGATGGCGAAAGAAGCCAAATATTGGCACATGGTAACCGTTCCAAAAATACACAACGACCAAAGGACAATAAACAGCGGGTCGAGGCGAAAGCCCGAAAACCCGGGGAGTTGAATTTGCTCGACGAACACAAGTGCTCCCCATACGATTTCAGCGACAATGTCGGGGCCAAAGGCCATGATCAACAACGTCACCAAAGTGACCGCGGTGACCCCTACGATGCCGACACCAGTCAAGCCGGCTGCAAGCGCGCCACGAAACCGGGTGAGCAGCGGGCCGAGCATTAAGATCATTTCCAACCCTTGCGCCGGTGTGAACGCAAGCCAAGCACCTTTTAAGACCGGCACAACGCCATTGGAAAGCACAGGAAGAATCCGTCCCGGTTCCAGCTCACGCAGACCGAGCAAAAATACGACCCCGGCAACGATGACGAAACTTCCAAAAAAGGTGATAAAGAGACGCGCCATCGGTTCGATGCCATGCCTTGCCAAGTAGGCGCTCAACAGCAACATGTAGCCGCTCAAAATCAACTTGGGCGTCTCCGGCAGCAGCCGGCGGGTAAACATGTGGCTCTGCACTTCGAGCAGCCAGCCCGCACGAGCCAGCCAAAACGCAATGAAAAATAGGATGACGGCGATCCCAAGCGGCTTGCCGAGCACATGCTGTGCAATCTCAACGAGCGTTTTATCCGGAAACCTCCGGCTGATTTCATACATCAGCCAAAACACAAGAGCAGCCAAGACAAAGCCGAGAATCGTGGAAATCCAGGCGTCCCTTCCCGCCACTTCAGCCAAACTGCGAGGTACGGCCAAAAAGTTGATCTCCGCAATCGTGATGACCAACAGTACCGCGAGTGCCTGCGGAGGGATGCGGTCATTTTCGGTGATGAGCCCCACCTGATTGTCGGAACTCATGCACAGCCTCCTCATCGCTTCAGACTTCAGCGAATGATCGGTCCAACTTGCAATACGCCCGGATGGGCCAAATTGGCCTCGGTCTCCACGTGAATGTCAACCTTCGGGTATACATCGTTCCACTCAATTTGCCGCGCCAACTGGGGAAATCGGCGGCTGAACGCCACGTTGATTCCCAGGAAATCGACGCCCAACTCCTCTTGAGAACGCTTGATCGCAAGTTCAAGATGGCGCCGCATCCATTCTGCAGCCGCACGCTCGATCAGTATACGATCCTCTAAATCGGTCGGGTTGAGGAGGCATCCGGACATGTCCAACATCCGTACAATCGCGCCGATGCGATACCGCGCTTCGATGCGGTCTCCGTCAACCGTCAAATCCAGTCGATGTTCCGCGGCGTTCAACTCCATGGTGATTTCATGATTTGCATCAATCGGGCAACCGGTTTGTGCCATCACACGGTCCAAATCGCCGATCAACCAATTCGCTCCGATGGTCGTCGGTTCGTCGAGCCACCCCACCCAAACGCCGTCTTGAATGACTGCGCTGCCTTTGAGCCTCACCTCACCGTTCTCCATGACGAGGCGGGGCAACATGACGGCACCGGCTTCGATCAAGCGGCTGGCCGTCATAATGACGCTCTTCGGCTTCGCGTAGAGAGGATTTTTGGCAAACTGGCGTTCCATTTCCCTAACGTAGCGCGAGGTCAACGGCTGGAATTCGGGTAGCCATAAAAGCGGCTCAGCCGCCGATCCTTCCACAATGTACATATAGGATCGCAAGTTCAGCACCGTCGAGCGAAAGAACAGATCGATCACCGGGCCGATTCCTTCCCGGGCCACGTCGTCGGAGATGAAGATCGCTTTCACTTCCTGCCACAACGGCACCCGGCTCAAATGACCGTCACCGATATGATAAAGTGCATCGCCAAGCGTCGTACCCGCTCGCGACTTCAATATTTTCGGTGGTTCCGGCAACTGTCCTCCGGGTGAGCCCGACTGCGGCTGCCCCTGCGGATGGGCGATTTCGATGGTCGCTAAATATCCCTCGCCGTCCGGATTGCGATCGACCGCCACCCCAAAGACGTATGCCCGGTTTTCGATATCCAAATAATCCCAACAACCGCTGACAATCAACGCGACGGCGATCACAACGGAAAACAACACGAATCGTGACAAACGCGCTCACGTCCTCTAACGATCCGACCGGTCTCCTTGGCGGCGCCGCATTTTGGACCCCAAAAATGCAGGCCGTTCCTTAAACATGAGCAGTGGAAGCCGAATCGTCGTGTCTTGGACATCCGACCATTTGTAATAGATATAAGGGACGAGATACGGTACACCATAGCTGCGGAGTATCGCCAAATGGATCGCGACGAACAACCCACCCATCATCACGCCGTACAACCCCAACAATGCCGCCGAAACCATGACCGGCAGCCCCAACAGGCGCAAAACCGTGCCCATTTCGCGATCCGTGCTCGTGAAAGAAGCAATCGCCGTCACGGCAACGGTAATGACCATCGCTTCGCTGACGATGCCGGCGCGAATGCCGACATCCCCTAAAATCAAGCCGCCGACGATGCCGAAGGTTTGACCCAGCGTTCCCGGTTGGCGCAACCCCGCCTCTTTGATCATCTCCAAAAAGAGCTGCATCAAAATCGCTTCGACGAGGACCGGAAACGCGACCCCTTCCCGTGACGCCGCAACGCGGAGCGCGAGCTCCGTCGGCAACGCAGCGGGGTGATAGGCGACGAATGCGATATAAAGGGCCGGAATCAGCGTCGACATGATCGACGCGGTAAAGCGAATGAGACGCAGCAAGCTGACCGGAACAAATCGGTCATACGTGTCTTCGGGTGTCTGGAAAAAGCTGCCCAACGACGCCGGCATGATGAGGACAAACGGCGTCGTATCAGCCATCAGCACCGCCCGGCCTTCCAAAAGAGCGGCTGCCGTTTTGTCAGGCCGCTCGGTCTTGAGGTGTTGTGGAAACGGTGAAAACCATTGATCCTCGATGAGCTTTTCTATCGTCCCCGAATCCAGGATGACATCGATGTCGATAGCGGCCAATCGCTTTTCAATTTCTTCGACGAGCTCAGGCGACGTAATTCCGTCGACATACAGCAGGGCTACGTTGGTCCGGCTGCGGCGACCGATTTTCTTCAGCTTGACACGCAGATTCGGATCCCGGATCCTCCGTCGAACCAAACCGGTATTCCAAAACAAGTTCTCGGTGAATGAGTCTCGCGGACCTCGAATGGTCACTTCGTGAACCGGATCCTGCACACCGCGGGACTCCCAACCGCGGTTGTCAATCTGCAGTCCGATTTGATCGCCGTCACGGACCAACAAAATGTCGCCGCCGAGAATGGCGGCTGCCGCAATTTCGAAATCGTCGACGACATTGACTTCCGTCGAATTCAACACGCGTTCGGCCAAATAGTGGACATCCCAGTGCTTCAGTTCCTTCGGACTCGCTTCTTGGCCCCACTTCAGCAGCGGCCGGATGGTGACTTCTTCAATGCGGGCATCATCGGTCATCCCTTCGATGCCGATGATGGTCACGGGAATGCCGGGCTGTCCAAGGCGCAGGCGCCTGAACTTGACGTCGTCGCAATCCTGGAAGAGCTGCTGCAATTTCTCTACAAGATCACGACCTTCCGGAACACTGACTTGCCCGGCAGGAGTCGGCTCCTTCCGTTCCTTGCCAAACATCCGCCGCAAAAACGACAGCACGGGCGCACACTTCCTTGTCGGCAAAAATCGTCTTTGCTTCTCAACTACACATACTGTTTCCGATCACCGAGGCGAGTATGTAACAGTAGAGGCAAATGATGGGCATGCAAATGATCTCTTCGGTGTGTGAAGGCTCTTCGTTTTGGATACTCTTTTATACGTCGGGGGCGTGGGCGAATTTCGCCTGCCATCGAGACGGTGAGGAGACATGCATCCATGCGCAGATTCACAAATCCGATTACACTGATTGGTCTGCCAAAATCCTCCTCGGTTGACATGCCTTTGTGCAAGTGATAACAATTTATATAGGCGTCAGTGGGCTCTCCCCCCTAAATCGATCCCTGCGGATCACCTCTCTCGATGGCACCCGGTGTCACCGCATCGGTTCGACGTCCTCGTATCATCCACCTCAAGGAGGCAATCTCAATGCGGCTTGTTGGAAAACCAGCACCAGACTTCTCGATGCTTACCACGAAGAACTTGCCGGAACTCAACCACACGGCGACACTCAAAGATTATGAGGGCAAGTGGCTGGTCCTCTTCTTCTATCCCATGGACTTCACTTTTGTCTGCCCCACTGAAATTACCGCCTTCAGCGAACGGATCGAAGATTTCAAAGATCTGAACGCGGAGATTTTGGGTGTTTCGACCGACAGCGTCTATTCGCACCGGGCCTGGATCAACACGCCCCGTGAGCAAAACGGCCTCGGTCCGATCAACTATCCGCTCGCTTCGGACATCACCAAAGAAGTGTCGCGGGCTTACGGCGTTTTGGTCGAAGAAGAGGGTGTCGCCATGCGCGGTCTTTTCCTGATTGACCCCGAGGGCATCATTCGCTACCAAGTCGTCCACGACATGAACGTCGGCCGCAACGTCGACGAGACGCTGCGTGTACTGGAAGCCCTGCAATCAGGAAATCTCTGCGGCGCGAACTGGACACCGGGCCAGGAACACGTCGTTTCCGTGTAATTCAAAAGCGTTCAGCCGCCTGCGAAACAACGTGCCGAAACGCCGGCACATTCCGCGGGCGGCGTTTCGCAACGCAAAGCGGTTTTTACAGAGAGGTGCATACACATGCCACTGAGGCGCGGCAGCCCACTTCCGCCTTTGGAAGGCGCCACACATACGTATCATATGGAAAACTTCAACCCGGAAACCGATTTGGAAGGCAATCTGGTGCTTGTGCATTTCTGGGGTGTCTCATGCCACACATGCCACGCCATCATGGATCAGGTTACGGCCATTCGTGACGAAAATCCGGAGTTGAAGTTCATCGGCGTCCACATGCCACAAAGCCAAGCTGACACCGACGTTTCGCTCGTCGAAAAAGACATCGAAAAATACGGGCTTACCCATCCCATCTTCGTGGATAACGCCCATGCCATCACGCGAAACTTTGAGAACCAGTTTGTCCCCGCTTTTTATCTGTTCGACAGAGAAGGCAAGCTCTACTTCAGAGCCTCTGGCGACAAATTTATGGACAAGCTGCGTGAAAAAATCGCCGAACTCAAGTCGGCTTAACGGCTCCGCATGCTGTGGAACAAAGCCGGCGGGCGGCTTCCCGAACGTCGTTTCCGACGGCGGCAAGCTCACCCGACCGGCTTTTTGGCTGCTCAGAAATAGGTCGTGATGATACTGCCGCCGTTGGAGAGCAGTTTGGCGGCGGCATGGCCTTGGTACACTTCAATCGGTACGGTGCTGTCAATACGGCTGACGGCGCTCCCGCGGGGCAGCGTCAACATCAGCTCCACCCCTTCGGGTACGTCGGCGATTTCGATCAGCCGAATCAAAGCGAGGCTCTCGTTCGGACGCTCGAGCACATCGACGATCTCGGATACCCGCATCTCATCCCCATTCGCTAAAATGACGCTGTACATGAGGCGCACGTACTCTTGTTCAAAGCGATGTCCACGATAGACGACCCGTGCTTCGATTTCCTCACCGCCAGCAAACACGCGCCACGTCGGAGCCGGAACCCGCTCCATATAAGCGGTGCCGGAATACCGATTCGGCCAGGTCGGATCGCTGATATCAATGCGGCCGTTGAACGCCCTGAACAATGTGCTTTCGCTGAAGTCGTAGATCACCCAAAGCTCTTCGTGCAAAGCGATCACAACGGCATGCGTCGGTCCGCCTTCGATGACGGCATAGAACACCCAGGGGTCATGCGGCCTTTCCTGAGCATAAACCGCCGCTCTTCCCAAAAGCAGCATCAACGTCAAGGCCAGCACGCGTACCGGACTTTGCATCACCCATTCCTCCAACCCGATTCAATTTTGAAGGACCACACCTTGTCCATTCACGATCAGCTGTATCCAGTCAACTCGGATGCTGACCGGCCCGCCGTCGCCGGCGGTGGCGACGAGATACAGATCGTGGATCCCTTCAGCCACCAAGGGCACCGCGACAGGTTCCTCGCCCGCTTCGCTCACGACCACCGCTCCGGCCCGCTCCCCATCCGGATGATCGAGTCGGATTTCCAAGTAAACGTCTCCCTGCCCGGATAAGGCTTGGGCTTGAATAAAGACCGGGCTGCGGTGCGTCAGATCGAGACCGTACCAAACGAGGTAGTCGCCGGAGTGCCGCGAAACGGCGTAGCGCACATTTTCATCTTCTTCGTCGGTTTCATTTCGGAACCCAAAGC
>CALKAQ010000133.1 GCA_937983075.1 uncultured bacterium
TGGAGCGGATGGGGAGCGGGCCGAACGAATTGGGCCGCGTGTAACACGATACAAAGGGCGTCAAGTTCACCCGTTTGCCGAAACGCGCTTGCGAGGAACGTTGTACGTCGGAACGGGTCACGGAGCGTCCGTGGGACGGAAGAAATTCCCTGATAACGAAGTGCCATAGGGCGGCTCCCGTTTTCGACGTCAGGTTGTAGTGGCAAAGAAGCTGAGATATGGGATGCGCCAGAAATGGGTCTTTGTCGGTTACGTGCTCGGCTACTGCCGTCGCTCGGTCTTCACAAGTCCCATGTACTCTGCGTACTTTATGTGGGGCACTACTTTCCCGGAGCTCGCACCGGTGGGAATGCCGGTCTCGGCGAAGACCTCCTCCTTCGTCAGGAAAGGCATGTGATCGGCCAACCGCAACAAGCGACCGAGATGTTCTCGTTCAGGCGCAAAGGTTTCATGGAAATTTAGGTGACCCTGGCTCATTGTGCCATACCTCCTCTTGCAGACAGCGGGGCCACGTTCACGATGCGAGGTTTGTCCTTGTGCAAGTGTCCGTTGCGTTCGGTCCAGCCCGATACCACACACTGGCCCTTTTTCAGCCGGGCTAGCCTGACTTGCCACTCTGTGGCTTCCGTCTTGTCCGGATCGATCATCAAGGCGACCTCACGCAGTTCTGACTCCGGCGGCCTAAAGAAGATCTTTTGACTCGCCTGCTGTAGCCGGCCAAGCTCATCTTTTTCCATTTGGCCTTTAAGAAATTGGGTCGCGAACCACCCGGACCATCCGAATTTGCGGCCTTCAGTTAGAATCATAGCCGTCGGCGCCGTTTCTGAGTGGTCCAGGTTCTGAGCCTCATCCAAAACAACCGGGAACGGCTTGTTCTTGTCTCCATACCGTACCTGGTAATACCAGGCGTCCCATAGGATGAGCTGGGTAATGGCGACCTGCATCCCGAGTGAAACCGCTCAACTGCACAACGACGATCGAACCAGGATTTCGCTCCAACATCCCCCAGTCTTGGGAACTCGTGTGGTCAAACGGGTCGCGGTCAATCAGGGGCTCGAGTCGCGCAAGGGCCGTTCGTGCCGGCGGCAGGCTGTCCCCTAGCGCCCGCAGCTCATTGCCGAAATCTGCTAGCGTCATATTTTCGCCGTACTTCTCGAGGCCTTGTTTCACCGCGTTGTAGACGGCGTTGGC
Organism: uncultured bacterium; assembly: GCA_937983075.1. GTDB lineage: Bacteria > Bacillota > Limnochordia > DTU080 > JAAYLA01 > CALKAQ01. The sequence continues at coordinate 1,192 of CALKAQ010000133.1, forward strand.
TTGCTGGTCTCCTAGGCCAAACACCTTTATGAACGAACTCTTGATGCGCTCGGCAACATCAACAGGCTTCTGTAGCACCACCGAGCCAGCGACCTCGATCGGATAACGCTTGAACGGATTCAACGGGAACGGCTGGTGGTAGATGGGCAACTGCACCAGCTTGTCGCCCACATGCTTGAGAAATTCGGGTTCTAGTTTTTGGGGTGTGAAGCCATCTGTGTAGTCGAAGATCAAGCTCGACACACCGTAACGCGAGAGTTCTAGAAGCAAAGCCTGCATGAAGTAAGTCTTGCCCGTACCGGAGCTGCCCGTGATGAGAATATGCCTATTTTGCAGCTCAGGGTGTCCGAACTCCCAGTACACCGGTTCGCGCGTCGGGACGTCTTCGCCGATCAGCAGCCGAATGGACCGCAAATCACGCGGAGTGTCCGACTTTGGTGCGGTCGACAAAGAGGTGCTCGCCTCGCGCGGCTGACCGGGTTCTGCTAGCTCAGGAGTCTCGGAGGTTAATCCTTGCAGGGTTGCACTCCCCGCGTCTTTGTCACCCTGGGCATCGCCCGAGAGAGTCGAGATGTCATATTCCGCGGCCCTCTCGGCTCCTGCACGCTGAGAGCCGTCGTCTGAGCTGTCTTCGACGTC
>CALKAQ010000134.1 GCA_937983075.1 uncultured bacterium
TTATTTTTTGAATAATCCTTACTCAATTGTTCATCCCGATGTCATGATGAAATCTCGCCCTATGATTACGAATTTACCAGCACCAAAAGTAATGTCTCTTACATCACCCTGTACAGCAGCCCGTTGTACCCAATTACCGACTCCACTTGTCGATGTTATAATCTTATCATCTGCTATCACCACAAACATACCAGCCCCATATGCCACACCTCGCCAATACCCTCCGACTCCAAAATTACGAATAGTCCAAGTTGATTGCGTACCTTCTGGAGAGGTTAGATATGATTGTCCTCCAAGCAGAGCGGTAGATATAAATAGACCATTTCCATATGCAATTCTATCAGTTTGTATACCTGATCCATGCAATTGATAACTGGTCCAAGTATTTCCGTCAACACTTATCGCCGCCATCGAATTTCCTACGACTACAAATAGATTTTTTCCATACACTATGTCTGTCCAATAATTCGAAATAGGAAGTTGTTTAACCGACCAATTAACACCGTCTGTCGACGTGTATATACGATTCGTCCCGTTTGGCGACATTGCAACAAACATATTATTTACGAACTTGATATTCTGAACGCTTTCAAATGTATATTCTGTCCATTTTACCCCATCCTCACTAATCATAATAAGTCCATCGTAAGACCCAGCTACGAAACGGTTATTACCATAAGCAACACAAGACCAGTCAGTGAGTGCGGGAGCGGTCCTCACCGTCCACGTCACACCATCTGGACTTGTCATTATGCGCGGGGAGCCGTCGTTCGACCCCCGGGATCTAGCTACTGCAACAAAAAGGCCGTTACCGTACGTAACAGCATTCCAAAAAGAAGGAGTGGGACTAAGCCGAACCGTCCAAGTTAGTCCGGGTTTTTCCCACGACTTTCGCCACTGACCCCCTACCCGAACATGTACTTCATCTGCCTGCCTCCAACTCCCCCCGACTCGTACTTGAATGTCTTCTATGGATCGCCATTGATTTCCAATCCTAACTGAATTCATACCGCACCTCTATTAGCTATATCTAATATAAATATCACCATTACTCGCACCGCTTGACGGAGGATTCCCCGTACCTAAAATGATATTGCGAATTTGGCGTGTCCCGTATGAAGTGTTCGAATGTGCAACCGCAATACCTGTAAATGTACCGCCTGATATCGGCATTTGTTTAACGTTATCGACGTTCCCCAAACCGATATTGGACTTGGCGGCAGAAGCGCTCGTTGCCCCTGTTCCTCCCCTAGCGATCGGTAAAGTCCCCGACGTAATTTTTGATGCGTCTAGATTAGGAATCCTGGCAACTGCAAGAGTCCCACTCGTAATATCGCTCGCGGAGTGGGTGTGATACACAGGTGCAGCGCCGACATCCGATGCGCTCAAATCAGCCATCTTTTGGTCTGTGTACTGGTTGGCAGCTTGCACTGCAGCATCAGCCTTTGCCTGCGCCCCTTCCGGAGTTTCCTTACTGTTTACCTCCATTCCAAGAGCATTCAAATCTTCCGGCTTTACAACATCGTCCAGCGTCCAGTCTGTTTTGGCCATTATGTCGTAACCTCCTTCACTTCGATTGTCTGGAGCATGAGTGTGTCGGACGTAATCGGTACATGTACGTCGTTCGATGTGATCAACTCATCCTCGGCGCTTTTTAGCTCAATCTTTGTCACGAGCGACACTTCGGCACCCGGGATGATGTAGCGAAGCGCGAGCGTGTTGTCGGTGACGGCTTTTGTCTCAAAGTCAGTAATCTCATACATACCGTTAAGCACGACTTTCGCAATCCGCCCATTCACATATTCAGCGACATCTTGCAAAAAATGAGTGGATATCATTTCACGACCTCCTCCGGACCAAGATCCGCAAAGGTTTTTTGACCTAGCTTCCACGATCCGTCAAGTTTATAATTCCAGGTGATCGTTTGCTTTTTGATGTTTTCTTCAATCCCGACATCCGCCCTCAGAGACGTGTTCTGCTGGTAGATCATGTTCGCGGGCTTGATCGATTCAATGGTATGAATCACCTCTCGAAAAACATTCGCATTCTCGATATTTGTAGTTACATATAAAATGAAATTGTGCGGATCAACAGAAACGATGGTCATACCGGGTCCTACCAATCGATCGAGATGCTGTTGCAGCCATCTGCGTGTAAAAGGCGGCTTCGTGGAATAACGATTCATTAGCCTCCTGCGTCGAAAATCTAAGGATTCAACAGCTGGATCTGCTTGAATCCCCAGCATTTGTTCACGTCTTCTAACCGCATCGATGCTGGCGGTCATGACGAACTGGTCATCAAACGCCCGCTGTATGGCCGTCTCAAGATCGTTCAGCTCCGTACTTTCGGTCCGATCGATCTCAACAATTTCCTTAATCTCGCGGTAATATTCCGGCAGGTACTGCATGATCCGATCATTCATGAATCGTCACCGTCCCGAGTATCGGGATCTCTTCCTCTCCCAATGAGACGTTTGCCGTGGTTCCGTTCAGTTTAGTGTCGGAAATGTCTATAACGCCATGTACGCCAATGATGGCCGCTTCGATTTGGGCGACACGGACGACAAGCTGCGTTTCATCCTCCCAAATGCTCCGGAGCCCGGCCAGATAGCCTTCGATCGCATCCTCGATCGGTCCCTGCACTTGACCGACGTTCACGCCGGCATCAAGCGTCACCATCGTCTCCACATTGATCGTTACCGGCTGGACGCCAGCGATGGTCACGGAATGGCCGATCGGGGCGAGCCCGTACCCCTGCCCGCTGTTGGCCGGCGGATCGATCGCATTCTGCACCTCGTCCACCAACTGCTGCGACGGCGCGCTCCAGTCGGACGCGATGATCGTGCATTTCACTGTACCGCCGCCCTGCCAAACCGGGAACACCTTCACACCGCCGACGCCCTCGATCCCGTTGATTTTTTGCCGGTAATCGGCGACATTTCCGCCGAACGGCGGTTCATTGACCGCTTTGTAATACCGCTGCCGCAGCTCATCGTCAGACTCCTCGTCTTCTCCGGGTACGAGTACATCGGACAATTCTGCGCGCACCAGTCCAGGTACAAAATCAACGGGCAGCATCGTACCAAAATGTTGATTCCCGACGACTCCCGGCGTTTCGCACTCCAACATGAATTCGCCGGTTTCGATTTTGGAGATAACGACATAGTTGACTCCCTCTATTCCGTACCGACTATTGATCGGAACATCGATTGGAATATTCCCGTCACCATAGAAGAGCCCTTTCCGGCGCGCCTTCGTCGCTGGCCGACGGTTGACGCCGAACTCGGCCGCCCTCCGGGTCAGATATTCACCAGATGCTGTATCCGCGAAGGAGAGTTGATCATTGATCTCCAATTCCGCATACATCTGCGCAAGTTCAGCGGCGGCCGGCGCCAACGCGTCATAGATAATCGATCCGGGGCGCTTGTCGATATTGTTCGGAACGCGTTCCAGCATGCGCTGCAGAATCGCATCATAGGTTTGTCCCTCATACATTCTGGGTCACCTCCTCCTGGAATGATCCGAATGTGGAGACAACTGTAAAGCGGACCGTCGCGGTGTCGCCGGTAATGTCGATCCGAAAATCCGTGACATCTTCAATCCGATCGTCTTGAACCAGAGCCTCCCGAATTCGCCGGCGCAACTCGGACTGTACGAATACCGGAGCTTTGCCGATAAGTCCTTTTCCTTCAAAGCCGTAAGAAGAGTCGTAAATTAGATGCGCGAATCGTTCCGTTTTCAGGATCTTGTCCACCGCCTGCCGCACCGCATCCAGCCCATCGATCATTCCGACTACGCGACCACGTTCAAAATCCAGTCGCCACGTTCGCGACGGCTGTGTGACTGTTTCAGTGTTTTGCACATCGATATTTCCACCTGTCGGAATCATCCGCTCACCACCTTGTCTAGGATCAAATATTTTTGTCCGCCCTGGATCCGGAGCAATACCACCCGGTCACCAACCTGTAGGCCCGGGCGAACGGTGTATTCGGTGCTGCCGATCGTCATTTTCAGCTCAGTTGTTGCGGCTGTTTGCACCAAAACATCCGCATCAAGCGTGAATCTCTGATCAACGTTCACCTCGAGCGGATTTGTTTTGGTGACCGTACCGAACATCACCGCCACCGGGGCGCTGGCCTCGATAGCGTCCTTGGCCGCTTTTTTAATCGCTTCCAGCATGTCAGATCACCTTCAGTGTGATGGACATCGTGTGATCGGCGCCGTTGAACTGGTGCTTCACCTCATCGACCATCATCGGCTGGTTGATGCCAAGCGACTCGATCACAATCGGCAAATACATTCCGGCCCGCACTCTGATGTCACCGATTGCTTCAATTTTCAACGTGCGCCTTTCGCGATTTTTTAGTTGCGCCAGCTGTTGCAGCATTTCGTCGATCTGGGCCGTATTCATCCCTTCGTCCACACTCTCATACAACTGCAACACACCCCAACGAGCGATATTAGCGCTGTCCTGGGCCATGTAGACATCACGACGGCCGGTTTCCTGATTGTCTCGATACAACTTGATTCGATTGTACGTGTCCGAATCGATATCCCGGCCGTAATCAAACCCGGTCATCAAGCTGCCGTCACCAACGTAAAAGCCGGTCTGAAAGGCTGTCACGTCTCGGAGCGACAGCTCGCCGAAGTCATCGAAGAAAACAAAAAATCGCCCGGTTGCCGACATGGTCAGGGTGTTTGCCTTCTCAATGATATCGAGCAACGTCTGGCCGTCCTCAATCATGGTGGGGATGCGATAGCCGGTGTCATCGATTCGGCCGACTTTCAGATTGAATTCAGCTGCGATTTTCCGGATCACGTCTCCGGTGGTGGCACCTTTAAAAACATAGGTGGCCTTGTTCAAGAGGTACCTCACTTGGTCATATGCCTTGATACTGATTTCCGCATCCTGGTTTTGCCTGACGCTAAACACATACCCGAAAAACACATTGCTATCGCCTTTTCGCACCCGCACAATGTCACCGTTGTTTACCATGAACGCCCGGTCCTGGTAGATACCGCTATTGATCAGCGTAAACTCGACGCTCGCCGGCCGACCAACGCGGATCGTCGTCCAGGTCAGGTCTTTCGCGATCTCCGAAACGTCCCAAACACGTCCATTTTTGTTATCGACGAGGATCTCAAGCAACGTTTCCGCCTCCAGTAGGCAGTTTCAGCACCATGCCCACTGGCAACGACTTCAACTGCGCATCAGACAAACCGTTTAACCGCTGAATTTCCCGCCACCTGCTGCCGTCACCCAGCACCTTCTGCGCCACCTTCCAGAGGTTGTCGCCCGCCACTAGCGTGTATGTTTTCGGCGGTATGCGATCGTCTGGACGGGACGGCTTGGGTTTCTGAATCGCTGTCCCTCCACTAGTCTGCTGTACGATCTCCGTCCGGCGGGCTGCGTAGAAACGATATTCTTTCAGGCGGAGTGAAAATGAAATATCCCCCGGACTGCCGGCGACCTCTTTCCATTCAAAGTTTTCAATACTGGCGGCGGTGTTGATTTCAGAAATTGTACGCCCCTCTGCATCGGTATAGGCATTACGACCCACGTAAACGAACCGAATCGGCCGTTTGGATTCCCACCATTTCATGATCATGCGTACATATTCCAACGGCTTCAGCACGATCGACGCCGTAACAAACGGATATCTTTGCGCCGGGAAAAAGCTTTCGATCGTGTATTCCGCCAGACCGCGGTCTTTGATAACATTGATTTTCCCCAGTCCGAAAACATCATGACCGGCGCCGTCACCGCGGATGGATGGACCGATCTCTCGTGGGAGGATCGGCAGCTCAAAACCTTCCTGTTGGTTGTTCCAGGAAAGCCAGATGCCGTAATCAGCCATGAGTAGACCCTCCTTTCAGAGAAAGGATTATCCTCCCTTCCGTCGAATTTTGGAAATCGAGAAGGGAGGTGACATATTGAATAAATTTGAAATTGATTTGCTGCGAAGAGCTTATGAAAATTACCTGCAAACGGGTGATCCAAAAGCAACGTTTGCATCCAAAAATGCCGATGAATGGTTCTATTACACTGAAGCTTTGAGATGGCTAAATGACGAGGACTACATCACAATCGACGAATCTTTTGACCCAGATGAAACCGACTTGTTTAAAGCCATCCGCCCTTTTCAATACTCTTTAACTGACAAGGGAATCGCTTATGTCAAAGAAAATTTGAAACTGTAACATCCCATGGGAACGTCAAGGTTACTACAATCTGACGTTCTTTTTTCACCAAGTCAACGCTTCGTAAATGAGGAAATAGATCACTTGCTGTCGTTTTCTGAAATTCATCAAGCAATTTTTTGCACATCTGCAATTTCAACTCTTCATTAGTAAGTTGCGGTTGACTTTTTCGCAGTTCCAGAACAGAATCAATCACTTGACAGATGTTCAACTTCTTATACCCTCCTCAAACATTCAATACTCCTCTTGCCGACGCTGCAATTTCTTCCTGCAGCTTTTCCGTGATGTTGGCAATGATCTCGTCAACCGAGCGGCCGTCCTGCCTGATATGTGTATCACCGAACGTTAATTGTGGCTGTAGCGTCACAAAGTTCTGTATGGCGTTGATTTCCGCCAATTCACGCATCAGCTTCAAATCCTCGCTACTTATGTCCACGGTGTCCCTGATTTTGCCGACTTCGTTGACTTTGTCAATATTGGGTGCAGTTTGCCATTGACTGAAGTCGTACCCCTCATATCCCTGCTTTGCCGCTTGTTCAGCTTCTTTTTGAGCACGCTTGGCTGCTCGATTTTCCAAAAAATCAAGCACTTTTTGTTCACGCTCTGCTGCTCTAATCGCTGCATTTTCCTCCATTTCTGCCAACTTAGCTTCCCTTGCCTGTCTTTTTGCTTCAGCTTCCGCAGCTGCGGCAGCTGTATACTCAACTTGACCTATAGCTTCCATCTCGATGAAAGGAAGGCTATTGAGCTTATCAATAAGCCAATTGATTCCTTCAATAACCCCATTAACTAGCTCTTCCATGAGTTTTAAGGAAATCACTTTTGCTTCATCGAATGCATTGGCAATACCAAATCCTACTTTTGTGAAAAATAATGGGATTCTGTCGAAAAAGTTTAATATATTGTTCCACACACGCATCAAGCTCGCAGCGAATTCGTCGTTGGTTTTCCAGAGATTTATGATGCGCTTAACCAACACGACAATTACAGCGATAAGCGCAACGATCCCCATAATGATCCATGTAACCGGGTTTGCAAGCATCGCTGCATTTAATCCTATTTGTGCCCCTGTGGCTGTTTTTGTTGCAGCTGCTTGTGCAAGTGTTGCTCCAGTTGCAAGCGCAGCTCTGGCAGCAGCCACAGCTTGCAATCCATTGGATATGGCCATGACCGTATTGACCGCGATTTTTGCACCGTACCATGCTCCTAGCGCGCCAACGATGCCCCAGATCATCGGACTTATCCACGACATGTTTTCTCGTATGAACTGAAAGACTCTTCCAAACTTCTCACCGAGAGCAGCGGCTCTACCTTCCATGTTGCGAAGCGTATTCAGTAGATCAACCATAAGTGGTTTGATCTGATCAAAAAATCCGGTGCCATCATTTGCTCCGTTTAGGAAAGCCGCTCCGATACGGCTGAGTGCCGCACCGATGTTATCCATCACTGCCATAAAGGAACCTTCACCCATAACTTGAGCAGCTCCACCGAATCCTCGTTCTATGGCATTCAAAAAGATGGATGATGTAATTTTCCCTTCAGAAGCCAATCCTCTAATTTCTTGGGCAGTTACACCCATCTGGTCAGCCAGCATTTGATAGATCGGAATACCTCTGTCAGAGATCTGGTTCAATTCCTCGGCCTGTATAATACCGCTGGTTGTAATCTTGTTGAAAATAGCCCCCATTTCATTGAGGTTAGTTCCAGCAATTGCTGCAGCATCGGCAGTGAGAGATAAATAGCGTTCCAACTGTTTACCTGGCTGTACACCTGCTGCAACAGCAGCAGCGGCCGTATTGACCGCATCCTCCAATCGGAAAGCGGTCCCTGTAACAGATGCGAGAGCATTGTCCATGATCTCGGCGACAGACTCACCGGTATGCCCCAACGCCTTCAATTTTGCTTCGGCGGTGTCAATTCCGGTCAAACGCTCAAATCCGCTCCCTAGGACTCTCCCTACGGCGAAAAACGGCGCGATTACTGCAGCTAACTTTGCAATTTTTCTGATAAGACCATCGACTGCGCCTTGTCCGTTTTTGATTTGATAATTTAATTTTTGCTGCGCATCCTCTGCATCTTCGATCGGGGGTGGAAGCTGCCTGATGGCCGCCTCAGTTTGCTGTACAGCTTTGCGAGCAGCATGTATCGCCTTCGGATCAAATCCCTCATCCATCGACTTGGACATGTCTTCCATTGCGCTGATTGTCATGTTAATAGCGCTATATACTCCCTGGAGCACCTTGGTCATCTGGTCGTTAAGCGCAAGACCCGTTCGTATGGTTGCCAATGATCTCACCGCCTTTCTATGCAAATAAAAAACACCCTCTTTCGAGAGTGTTTTGATTATCTTCGTTTTCAAGGTAGTTCAATCTCTATGGCTTCACTAGATCCATCTTCATTGTATATCGTTAAACCATACCCCATCAGATTGTAATGAAAATCAGCTTTAGGGAATGGTCGATTTTCTTCAGTGATTTCCTCATCCAATGTGGAATCATAAATGGATACACTTCTTAGATTTTGACCATATTTGGAAAACAAGTCTTTCACAATGCTAATTGCTGTTTCTTCCGTAACTTCTTCCACTTGCACATAAAAAGCATAAGTTCCTTCTGGCCGATACAAGATTTCATAACTTAAATCACTTTCGTATGTTTCAATAAATTCACCTTTTACCCTGTAACTGAAACTTCGCTTATCACGCTCAATATAGCCAGTCTTCATCTGTCTTTTGATTGTAGAATTTGGGGCGATCATGTCAACATCAATGTCCCACGAATCGAATTCATGGAGAACAGTCACAGTGCCCCGAAATGCATCATCAGTTTCGTTGGTAATCTTTACTTCGATGATGGCCTCATCGATCACTAAATTGGTGTAAATAATATTCGCTTCTACTTTGATATCTTCGACTGTTTTACTTGAATCATTATTCTGCGAGTTTGAAACACACCCAGTAAGGATTAATAAAAACAGAATCATTATTCCGACTCTCAATATTTTCAAGAATAGTCCCTCCCATATGACAAGTTCCCCAACATTTTACCATATTTGTATTCATACGGGAGGGGACTACTTCGGTTTCTTCTTCGCCAACTGCCTCTCCCGTTGTACCTGGATGTCGATGCTTGCCATGACAAATGCCCGCTCCTCCCGCGGAAGAGCCAGAAACTCACTCGGCCAGCGGTGAAACTTGTGGAGGACGAAGTGGGCGTAATTTGCCTCAGCATCGTCCCCCTCGATTAGTTTTTTGCTTCTTCAACGAGATCGTCCATCGTTTTGAAGCCGGACAGTTTCTGAATCTGGCTGGAAAGCTCGACGATTTCCCCCGGTAACAGCACTTTATTAAGGTACTGCTCCGGCGTCATGCAACCGAGTTTCTGGATGCTTTCAGCATCTTTGAAGTTCGGCTCCAGCGTGCAGTTGATCACGATTGCGTTATTGAATTTTCTCAAGTCCAATTCAACGTTCCGGCGCCTACCGGCCGTAACTGTCATGGACTTTTTTCGGCATTCCTCAAATTCATCACTGCTCATAGCTCGAACTTTGAATTTCAAGATGTTGCCCTCACTGTCTTTGAATCGGTCCGACACCACTACTTCCGCCGTCAGGTTGTCCACCGGATTCGCATTCAAAAATTCTTGCAAAGTGCTCATGGTTCATTCGCCTCCCGTCAAATCGTTATCGGCCGGCCGAAGCTGTCCAAGATGTCAACATCCTCGAAAGTGAAGTCGACATCTTCGTCCAGCATGTCGCTGTCCACGTCCAGCTTCGCCATCACAACACTGTCCAGGTTTACGCCTTTCAGCACGATGGTTTGCTTGCCGACGCTGGACCCCGGGTCTTCGTTGACGATCGTCACGTCAAAGTAGGTGTCTTGGCCGGTCTTGATGTATTTGAGCATCAGTTCCCGGAATCTCGACGTGACGTAGTAGATGTTCATACTGCCGGTGCCATTCCAGCCTGTGGCTTTGTGCTGTGTGCCACGGCGACCGAGTGTTTTGCCCTCGGCCTTCGTTTTCTGGACCGTTGCCTCAATGTTCCGGACATAGAACATTTCTTCGATGTTTCCGTCGATTGTTGCGTACGCGCGACCCTCTTGGCCGCTGATCGCGTCCTCAAGCCTCATGAAAGCCATCTGTATTCACTCCTTATCGGACCGTCACGGTCATGTAGATTTTCTCGATACTGTCTACGGGCTGCACCCATTGATTCACCACGACCGCATCCGAATCTGCCCCCGGCAGCACCTCCAGATCTGTCTGCGGATCGAAGTTCTGCAGCGCGCCGATGTTCGCGTACTGGTTCGTGATGTTGATGATCTCCGACTTGAACAGGTTCCGGCCGTCATCGTTATTCGGCACTTTGCCAATGTACGAACGCGAGAATACCCGCAAATAATCATTGGCCAGGCCGTCCAGCACCCGCAGCACGCGGTTCTTGCTGAATGCTTTGCCCTTGTCCGGCGTGAAGGTGGTCAGCGTGTTGATGTCCTGCTCCACGACTGCCCGTCCATCCACCGCAGTGAACACGAATTCGCCCGCTTGGAGCGCGGCCACAATCTGACTGTGCGTGTACTTCGGTGTCACGTCCACGGCACCGTCGTAGGCATCGTAAGTCAGCGACTCGTTCGGCGCAGCGGCTGCGGTTGCCCCAGCTACCCAAGCAACGGCTTCCGCTGCCGAGAGCAACGTTCCGTCCGCCAAGATGACCCCGTTCTTCACGCTGATCACGCCTTCGTAGTCGGCGTCCGGGTAGTTCTCCATCACGACCTGAATCTTTTTGCCTTCGTCTTCCCGCATCCGCTTGGAAAACGATACGAACACACCTTTCGTTGTCGGATCGGTCGCCGTCAAACCAATCGTGTGGAAATCATGCACCTCGATCGCCGCCAGATAGTCCAGATAGTCTTGGGCGAGTACGTCGCCGTCCGCACCACCGACAAGAGGTGCGCCAGCCGTTGCTTCCGGCGTGCCGGCGCCACTGAAATCGACCCAAGCATTGCCCTGCAGGTCTTCGATCGCCGCGACCGTCTGCACATCGACTTCCACGCCGCCCACCATAGTTTTGACATCGAATTTCGCATTGTCATCGATATTTTGTTCGATGACGATCGTGATGTCGTTCCCACGAGTGCCGCCGTATTTAGCCGTTACGGTTAGACCACCGACAGTGGCCGTTGCCTGAGTACCAGTATTGAGTCGGTACAGAAGCAACATTCGGGCACGCTTCAATGCCTCCCTGACGAGCAGCAGTTTCGGATCCGTAATCGGATAGCCCAGTACCTCGAAAGTGTCCGCGCCAGCCTCCACAGCAATCACTTGCTTGGCTGGCCCCCAGCTGAGTGCCAGCGGCAAGCTAACAATGCCACGCTCGCCGAGAGTACCGGTTGCTCGCGGTTCTGATTTAAAGTTGATATATACTCCAGGGCGCACCTTGTTTTGTGTACTCCACGTGCCTCCTGCCATGTTACGTCACCTTCCTTTTGGCAAAATCACTGACCAGTTTCTGTGCCTGGTCAAGCGTATAGGATTCATCATCTTTTATCAGTGCACGCAGCACGTCCCTTTCCACCTGCGAAAAGTTCGCTGCTTTCAGAAACTGCTGCTTCGTGAATTTCGGCGCGGCCTTTTCAGGCTTTGCCTGCGGCTCTTTTTTGCTCATTGTTTTAACCCCTCCTGCACGTCCAAGCTCGCCATGGCAGGATCATTCTGCCGCGGTGCCCAAACGTGGAAATTATACTCGACGAAAAAATGCAAAACTTCGTCAACAATTTCAAACCGCATGCCTGTTCCGCGGACCGGTCGGTCCCGGATCATGATCCGCTGCAACACCTCCGTCAGCTGTTCGGCCATGTCATACATGGCGTCATTTTTTCGGTCGACGGCGTAATAACGGATCACAAACGGATGATATCGGTAAAACCGGCGTCCGAGCTCTTGTTCGTGCATGGGCTCTAAAAACCGCACAAAAAAACAGGGTGGATTTAAACCCTGCTTGATCTCCTCCCCCATGATTTGGATACTTGGAAAAGCAGCATCAAGCGCAGCATGAACCGCATACCGGACGCTGTTGATTGTCACTTGGGCCACTCGCATCACTCCTTCCTAGGCGGACGGCCGTGCAAAATGTTTTGCAGAAGCTCCATTTGCCGTTTCTGCAGACGCTTTTCCAGTTCTCGCTCAATCTCCTGCATGGAGATGGTCATCATAAAGACGCCTTCTTTCCACTGGGTCAGATCGATGCCGTACCGGTGGCCAAACTCCACGAACGCAGCGTATTCCGTGTTGTTGTAGATTTCGACTACGTAGGTGGTCCCGCGACGCTCCACACGCCCAACTTTCCAATTGCGGCGGAGTTCGCCGGTGTCAACCGGCGTGCGCTTCTTAATCTTGCGTAGCGCCCGAAAGGCCATTTCAAGGAGGAAGTCTTTGATGAACCGTTCAACAACGCGTTCATCTACGGCTTTCTTGAACGATTTGGCCAACTTCTCGAACTCGCGGAAATCGAACTTTCCCCAACTAGCCATAGCGCCACGTCCTGAATCGGTCGATGAGGCGCTCATACCAGCGCGAGGCCCGGCCTTCCGGTTCGATGTACCCTTCGATGTCGACGGCGGCGATCTGAGCGTGGCAGAACATGTGAATGGAGCGATCATTAAAGCAATGCCATGCCCAAACCTTTGTCTTTCCTGGGTTTCGGTACCAGTCCATAAATTCCTGCACGTAATCAGCCTGGTCGACAGGTATTGGCTGAACCAACATATCCCCGCTGATGAAATGAACGGTTATCATAATTTTCTCGGCAATTGGTTGCGGTTTCCCTTTAATATCGATCATCACGCCCACTCCTTGCGTTGCAAACTGACCTCCTGGTGGGTCGGATACAGGAATGGCTCACCGGCAGTGTACTCTCGAGAGATGTTCCCACGCACAACCTCGATTATATCGCCCTGCCGAATATCTAGCTCAGAAGCAATAAACAGCTTTACCTCATAGGCGATATTGTTCTCTGCCTCGGTCTGCTGGTTCACCCCAAGCGTCCGCTGCGAAATGCGACATGCCTGATCCTCGTACACCGGTTGGAGTTCCAACCTCGTCTCCTTCGTGACCGGGTCCTTGACCTGAACGTGCCGGTAGATTGTCGCCCGGTCCGTGTACAACCGCTCAATTGCTTGGCGGTGCCGCGTAAGGTCCATCGTCACCACCTCAGCTTCCGATACCGGTTCAAGTCAACGCGATAATTCAGCACAACCTCATCAATCGCCGCCTTGGCCGTGTTGGTCATTCCGGCAGAGTGGGCCGGGGCCGTCGAAGTGTCACCGACCCGGATCTCCTCCCCGCCGCCGGTCGTCTCCGCGATCCCGGGCAGGTTCGGCTGCTCGATCCGGAGCGCGTCAATGACCATAGACGCCCAGGTATGCTCCAGTTCGGTCGGAATCTCAGCCATGTTGCAATAGTGCAGGATGCGCTGACCAATCTCCTGTACGTAGGAGTCGATCAGCTCATCATGCGAATCGTCCAGCTCCAGCCGGAGTTTGACGGTTTTCAGGACGTCAGTCGCTGGCATCGTTTCCGCCGCCTTCGTCCTGACTTTCGCCGCCCTGACCGTCGCCCTGGCCGGTACCTTCGCCGTCTTGGTCGCCCTCATCGCCGGTAGTCTCATGTGCGACGATCACCGCGAGGATTTCGGCCTTCTTCGCCGCGTTGCCCAGATCGATCTTGTTATCAGCGGCGTATTGTTTGAGCTCTGCCACCGTCATTTCGTCGATCGATTTGGTTTCAGCAGCTTTCTTCGCCGCTTCCTCGGCCGCCTGTTTCGCCGCCAGCTCACGCCTGCGACGCTGAAAAGCAGAAAGGCCCATGTTTGATTCCACCTCCAAACAAAAGAGAGGCCGACAGGGCCTCCCTTATGCAATTTTAAATACGTGCTTCACAACGCGGATTGCCTTCGGCTCGTAAACGCGCTGCCAGTTAGCTCCGTTGGCCAGCTCCGAGTTTTCCGGGAACACGTCGGCGACCGAAGACTCCGTCCACTTGATTCCCCGCGGATGCAGGATGAAAATCCGGCGGTTGATCAGGAAATCCTCGCCGGACGATGCCAAGGAGTCACGATCAATCTCCGTCTCAATGATTCGCGGATGAGAGCCGTTGCCGAGCGCAATAGCTCCAGCACCAAACAGGTACATCGTGCCGGTCTTCGTGGCCGTGTCGTACGGCATGCCGTCGTCCACAATGACGCGCTTGTTCATGAAGTACGGAACGCGGTCGGATTGATCCTTCTCCTGCACGTACTCGATCAGCTGGCGTTTGGCCAGATATGCTTCGACCGCGCTGTGCATCATGACGCCGGTCAGCAGTCCTTTGGCGTCGCCGAGCAGTTGGGTCGCATCGATGAAGCTGTCACCGCTGACGAGCGCGTCGTCGCCCGTCTCGCCCGAAATATCGAGCACATGGCCGGACATGTTCGACGCCTTGAACACGCCGTCCAACGTCGCCAGCAGAATCTTCTGCATCTCGCGCGTCCAGTAGGCTGCCACCAAATCCGCGATGGCCCGCATCGGATCGTCTCCGGAAAGCAGAGCGGACAGACCGTTTGCGCCCCACGCACGACCACGGCCGTGCTTGCGAGCTACGTCCATATTGGATCCAATTTTCCCTGGAGTTAGCGCTCCGTCATCTTTCATCGTTTCAGAGTCGCCGGTCAGATCGTTCCAGTATGGCATGTTAACCAGAGTGTTGGGACCGCTGGCCAGCTCATCGAATTCTGCGTTGTTTTGCACGATGCCGGATTGGATCAAAGCCGAAAGTTCCATCGTGCGTTGAATGACATAATCGTTAAATACTTCTGGCTGAATAACATCAGCAATACGCGTAGTCATTGATAAATCACCTCATCCTTGTTATTTCGCTGCAGCCATGAGTTGCTTTGCCAACTCAGGATTTTCCCGCAAGATGCGGCCTTGTTCAGTCAAATTAAAGTGCTCCTTGCTCCAAGGGTTCTTTTGGCCGCTTTTGTCGCCCTTGTCGCTTCCTTCAGGAGGTTTTGCGCCGCGGAACTTCGCGCCTCCATCCTCCTTTTGGACAAACAAAAAAGCCTTGCTCTCGCGCAGGGCTTTGATTTGATCGTCGAGTCCGGCTTTCACGTTACCGTTGTCATCGAGTTCAATCTTTGTTTTGTCCAGCAATGTTGCCACCAGATCCGGATCGTGAGCATCGCCGGCAACCGCAAGTTTGATAGCTGTGGTCACCGCCATGTCTCGAATTTTTGCTTCATACTGCTCAGCAGCTTGCTTATTCTGCTTCTGCAACTCTTCGATCTGCTTTCGCAATTCCTCGTTCCCCTCTGCTGCTTTCTTCAGATCAGCCAGCTGCTTGTCTCGCTCTTTCAGCGCCTCTTCGGCTTGCTTCTTCGCCTCATTCACTTCGTTGAACTTGTCCTTCGGAATCCAGTTTCCATCTGACACAACAGCGATTTTGTGCTTATCACCGAGTTTGGCCAAGACTTGATTGAGGAGTTCTTCACCCAATAACTCTTTCAAATCCACATCAATCACTCTCCCGATTAGGTTTTTAAGCTGGTAACCCGCCAGCAATCGGCTTGCGTTCAGTTTGGCCCCGAACCTTTAAAGTGGGCAACACAAAGGGCCCCTGAAGTCTCATCAGGAGCCCACTATTACATCAGTTCATATTCTTCTTCAAAAATATCCTGATTCACAGCTTCCAATTTCCCATCGCTGTGCTTGACGATGTAATCCGTTGGCTCCGCTACGACCACATCAAGCGCTCCGCGTATGACGCGGAGACGAACTCCGTCGGCCGTATAGTCAACTGAAACAGGCAAACCAACAAAATCGATAATCTCTTGCACTCGCGAAGGATCATTAAATTGAATCGCTTGACAAACAAAACTGCGTCTATATTGATAAACCGGCATACACTCACCTCACTCCCAAAACAAAAGCACCCTCGCATATTTTTGCGGGAGTGCTTGCTATCCGTAGATGGCCTTTTGAAGTGTTCCTTTATCGTCATCTTCAACGATTTCCCATCTGCCGCCGGGACCTTCTCGTGGATCCAACGGGGCAGGAGCTTTGGCTGAGTACAAGTAATCCTCTTCGGAATCGTCGATGACTCTCAGGAAAGGCCCCTCAACACCCAGACATTCATACACCTTTCCATTTGTCAGCCCAACAGCACCAAAACTTTCACCGACATACCTTACTTTCATGTGTTCTTCGTCCTCCTTTCCTTGAACGATTTTATCTTGTGTTCAACTGCTTTTTCGCCATTCTGGTACCAGTGAATATCGAATTCATATTTTTCCGATTTCACCAGGCCAACTGCTTTCTGCCAATCTTCTGGGCGACCACCATATCTTTTTACCAAAGAGTCGATAGCCCTGATTGGAGTTGCAACGCCCTTTCCAGCGATTACATGAACATTCTCAATGACCGCGTTTCTCGGAATCCATACGTTTCCAGAGCGATCCGTCCTCAGTGCTACCGGAAGTACTGAATTATCGATCCGCCGGGTTTTCGGCGGCTCAACGCTTAGGACATAATCATTGTACCACCGCTCGTATGTCATGTCACCAAGAACATGATACGTCCGCCCATCTGCATCCCGGGCGACCCGCTCGCCGACATCTTCCTCGTCGTCGAAGTATGGGACGGTTGTCGTCCGACAATTCGGATGAAACGGCGGCGCCGTGACCCCGACTTCCATTTCGGACAGCCGGAAAACCTTTCCGTCCATGTCCTGACAGATGGGTGAAGTTTTGCTGTCCAAAGTAGCGAGAATTTCGTACTTCTCGACGATCCCGGATGCTTTGTAGCTGTCCATCGTTGCTTGTTCGGTAAAAAATGCCGATTCCGTCTGCACCAGCCGGCGGGCATTGGACAGCGATACCCCGAACCGTTCCCGCACAATCCGGACGGTTCTGTCCACGCTATCGCCGCGAATGAATGCCTGCGTCAACTGGACATGAAGTTCACGGGCCAATTTGTCCCGATCATTCCAGATCCGCTTTGACCAATTGGAGCCAGCAAACTCTGTTCCGAGCACTTTTTCCAGTGACCGCTGATCGATCTTTGCAAACGATGCTCCTATCCCGGTACCTTGCTGTATTTCAAACAGGGTACGGTAGTAGGTGTCCTCATAAATGTCGCTCAGGAGCTCACGCACGCCCGTCTGCTGGCTCGCGGCCAACATTTCGAGCTGATGCCTGATTTGAACCTGCAAAGCCTCCAAACGGCTTACACGCGTCCGATAGTAGACATTGTTGAGTTGTCGCGTCCAACGGCCGTCTGCGTTGTTTTTGGCCTTCTCGATAAACTCTTCCAGCGTCATCTTGAACTCGGACAATTCGCCGGTCGTAAGCAGCCGACGCGCCTCGACCAGGTCGATTTCATTGTTCACCGCGAACCGGCCATAAAATCGCTCGATGTCCCGCTGGATCGACTGCATGGCCCGAACGTATTCACGCCCCAACTCGTAGACGTATCTGTCAGCCTTAAGATGTTGCCTCTTGGCGATCTGCTCCGAGCGTTTCTTCCAGTAGTCAGCGGGCTTCATTCATCATCACCGTCATCCGGGTCAACCGGGTCTACTCCGCCTCCCAGCCCCTGATAATCCAGGAACCGCTCCATATCCTGCTGACGCTCCTTCTCAATCCGCTCGAGTTCTTCTTCGACATCGGTTACCCAAGTGTGGTTCGCGATGATCGTCTCATCAGAAATGATGCCCTTGCTCTTTTGAGCGTTTTCGATGACTTCAGTTTCGTTAATTATGATGTCTCGGTTGAAAATGAAGTCAACCGTTTCATTGAGAAAGTCCTCACCAGTGGTGTTATACAAATGCGTGTTGATGAACCACAAAAGCTGCTCGAGGCTTGCCTGGAACTCAGTCTCAATATCGTTGGCGTCCATGTCCAGATCTGCGTACAGGAACTTCAATGCGACACCTGACGGCGCAGTATTGAAATCTTTCATCTGCGTGTCCACGCCTCGACCAAACTCGAAGATATCCTTTCGATTCATCTCCATGTGGGTCTTGTATGCATCGACATCGATCTCAATACTTTTCGTGTCCAGCCCACCGTCATCCCGCACCTTTACCGCCCGGTACACGGATAGATTGCGCCGGAACTCACCTAGATCCTGGCCATCAAAATTCCTGATGACGTAGATGCTGTTTGGTAGGTCTTCGAGATTATTGGCATTGTCAGATTTACGCGCGTCGTAGTCATCGACCAGCGACTTAATCTGCTGGACGAGCGGCATTTCTTCCTCATTGTACTTGAACGGGATGAAGGGAACCTTCTCCCAGTTCATGGGGATCTCTTTGTCGCCCACGGTCATCACGAAATGGCTGCCCAACTCACCGGCCTCCACGTCCGGGATTATGCCTCCCTCGTCCAGGACATACCTGCGGACGCCGCCCGTGTCCCAATACTCCACTTTCGTGATTGTCTTTTTCATGGTGCCCTCGTAGGCAACGATGTCGTACACTCGAATGAATGCATCTAGTTCCGTATGCGCCGCGTCTTTCCAAAGCGGCAAAGCCTCTTCGGACGGAATCTTTGCGAACCGCAAACTTCCTTCCTCGTCGTAGTACGGATGAAGCCAAGCAATACCTTTTTTTATCGCTTCTTTCCCTAGACTTTTGAGTAGCCGCAAAAACGACCTGTTAAAAATTTGATTCAGGTGGTCGGCGTACTCTTTTTTGTCCGTCTGGATGCTCATAGGAAGCCCGAGCAAATAACCAACCTTCTGGTCCACGAGCTTACGCACAAAGTTGTTCACGAGTTTGTTGTTTGCGAGGTTCGGATCCTCTTGCGTCTGGCCGCCCTCGCCGATCATTTCGCGTTTGCGATCAAGAATGTCCGTTTCACCACGGTAGTACCTTTGGCCGATTAGCATCCAACGGCGTTTGTCTGATAATAGCCATTCTTGTATTTCTTGCTTGATGATTTCTTCCAAACTCATCGCCGACTTGGCACCGGATTCAATGATTTCGATGATGCGTTGCATTTCGGTTGACACAGGATCACCTCCTCAATTGAAACTGATGGCTGGGCCTCTGCGCACGTCTTCCACGGCATACCGCAGCGCCGCCATCGCGTCGTCCATGAATTCTACCGGCTCATCCAGATAAACTCCGAGTTTGTCGTCGTACTTCCACTTCCATTGCTGTATTTCTTTCAGTGTGTTGATGCAACGCGGGTGGATATGAATCTTGTGACGTTTCAAATAGTCTATCTGCGCCAACACACTTCCGGGCTCCTTTTTCACAGCGCGAGCATTGTAACCTGCGCTGCGCCATGTTTTAATTCGATCCGGCTCCGCTGAATCGCAATACATCACAATCCTTTTGTCTAGGCCCTTCTTCTCGGCTATCTGAATAATTTCACCGGTGTCCTTTTCATGCACGTAAATTTCATCGCAAATAAAAATCTCGCCGTCTTTGAATCCGACGTCGAGGATAGCGTTCGCGTGGTTGAAACCGAAGTCCTGACCATACACTTTGCTGTCAAAGCGCTCGTAGGACGTGTCGAACTCTTCAACCACATAGTTGGTTAGGATCAAGCCGCCAAGCTCGCCCCATTCACCGAGGCCGTACACCCGGTAACCTTCTGGGTCGACCTCTTTCCGCAGCATCATGCGTCGATGGTATGCCTCGTCAATGAATCGATTGTCCAAATACGTGCTGTGATGAGTGAATATGTCCGGGTGCGAAATATCGAAATACCGGCGCTTGATCCAGTGCATTGCGCTGACCGGGTTGAAGGTCATCGTGATCTGGTAAAACAAGTTCGGATTATCCAGGATCCCGCGCAACCGGTCATCCAGGATGTCGACGTCGCTTTCTAACAACTCTGTCGCTTCTTCAATCCAGATCCACACCAGTTTTCCGCGTTCAAAGTTGATCGATTTGATTTTTTCCCGTTCGTTTTGTCCTTTTACGCCACGGAAAATGATCTTGTTGCCAGTAATACGGCTCTCCAGCTCAAGCGGGTTTTGCTTGATACTCCAATACCGGCGCCACTGGTCGCCAAAAATCCGATACACAGCCGCGCACAACTCGGCATATGTGGAATACCGGTTTGTGGCATCGACCTTCCGGATTACCAGCAGATTGGCGCCCTTATACTTTGGATCGCTGAGCTTTAGGACATAGTCCTGTGCAACGTTGACCGATTTCCCAGATCCGGCTGAGCCCTTCATCACACGATAACGATGTCGGCTTTCATTGGCGCTACGGAATACAGGATTAAATTGTACTCTAGTTGTTGTCGCCATCAGAATCACCATAATCGATGATGATCCGGATCGGATCTTTTTCGCCAGAATCCTGAACAGACTGAATTCGATGTTTCAAGTCCAACAATCTTGCCTTCTTCTCCTGCACTCGAGTGAGTGCCTCCTCGATCGCCTGAATTTGCCCGAGAGTCCCCTCGACCTCCTGCAGGTTTGTCTTTTTCCCTTTCTCCTCACCGGTCATCACCCGCGTGACGGTGAAATCCCCGGCAGCCCGCAGCCGTTCAATCCGCTGCAACATGCGACGCTCCCGGATCGTAATCAACCTAATCTCCTCGTCCAGTTGCTTCAATACATCCGTATCGACGGCATGAAAAAGGACGCGCTCTTCCTCTTCGAGTGCATCCATCCAGATCGTTTCGTATTCGCCGGTTGTGACGGCGTTTTTGTTTCCCTGCGGCGGGCCGGTAGACTTTCCGCCGTGCATCCGACAGCGGCCGTTTTTCATGGGACGGTTGCGACACGGCAGGCCGCTACGCGTCTTGGCGCCGCAAATGTTTGCATGGGGTTGTTTTGTCACTACATATCACCCACCCCCGATAATTAAGTGGTTATGAAATAAAGAACTTCATACAACCTTGTAATAAACACGTGCAAAAATACGTAAAAAGTTATTTACACGTGTTATTGTACGTGTTATAATATAATTGTAAGGAGGGAGGGGAAATGCCAAAAAGCTACTCATCACGTGAAATACTCAAAATGCTCAAACAGGATGGATGGTACATAGTCAACATCGAAGGCAGTCATCATCAACTAAAACATCCAAAGAAAAAAGGTAAAGTGACCATTAAGCATCCAACAAAAGACATCCCGCCTAAAACCCTCAAATCCATATTCAAGCAAGCTGGTTGGGAAGACTGACCAGCTTGCAAAAAAGGAGGTTTATATACATGAAAAACAGATATATGTTCCCAGCTGTATTTGAACAGACAGACAATTCAATCGGCATTTACTTTCCGGATCTTCCTGGTTGTGTTTCATCCGGTGATGATGAACAAGATGCTGTACGT
Organism: uncultured bacterium; assembly: GCA_937983075.1. Lineage (GTDB taxonomy): Bacteria > Bacillota > Limnochordia > DTU080 > JAAYLA01 > CALKAQ01. Next base: position 21,534 of record CALKAQ010000134.1, read on the forward strand.
ATGGCTAAAGAAGCTCTTTCTCTTCATCTGTACGGCATGGAAGAGGATGGGGAAGAAATCCCTGAACCTTCATCAATCCGAGACATCCAAGAAAAATTGGATCCTAACGAATACGTTGTGATGATTGAAGTATGGATGCCACCATTTCGAGATAAGATGCAACAAAAAGCCGTGAAGAAAACACTAACTATTCCAAAATGGCTGGATGACATCGCTAAAGAACATGGTGTGAATTACTCTTTCATCTTGCAAGAAGCTTTAAAAAAACATTTGGACGTAAAAGAACGTCCTTAATTTACCAAGCGGCCGTAACGGTCGCTTTTTTTCTTGTCATTCTACTCTCTCACACAAAACGGCATGCTGCAGTATTGCTTCGTCCCAGTCCACGTGCCCCAGACGCAACTTTTGCACTTTTTCGGCTGTTTTGGATCAGTTGATTTTTTCTTCACCTTCATCACCCCAATAAAAAAAGAGCCGCATAAATGCGACTCTGAATATTCCGCTCCGAACCTACCTCCCATTGTAATCACAGACATCGCATTTCGTCAAAAAGTGTGCAAAGTGGGAAATTTGGCCCACGTATGGAAATGTGGGAAAAATGGCGCAAAGTGTGCAAAGTGGGAAATTTGGCACGCTCAACTCGCAGCCTTCTGCGATCGGTAGAATTGCTCCACAATGCTGTCTTTCAGGTTCATCACGTGTCGCCTCGACAGGCCCATATGGTTCGCAATCGCCCGCATACTCATGCCGTCAAGCATGCAGTCCAACACTGTTCGCTCGCGCTCATCCTGGATGATATCGAGCCTTTCCTGTACATACATGATCTTCTGCTCGTAGGTCCGCAGCTTCTTCCAGTGACGTTCCCTTCTGGATACCTCGAGCGCCACCGGATCCGAGCGGCCACTTTGCGGCTTTGGCATGTCGAGCAGTTCATAGCTTCGTATCACTCGCTCACCCGCATCACCAAGCAGTTCTCTCAATCTCTCTATCTCACGAATCATCCAATGGTAATCTCGCAGAATTTGTTCTATCTCTTTTTTATCCATTCCCCTACACCCCTCTTTTGTGCTAAAATTCGGTGTAGGAACATTCATTCGCTTATCCCCAGCAAAAATCGTGCAGGGGATTTTTTTCATCTCCTCAACTTCGTTTCGATCCGCAAACACTCCTCCGCGGCCCGCTCGGAAAATGCCTCCACAAATTTCTCGATCTGCTCTTGATCGAACCCTAATTCCTCCCGCAACGTCTGTAACGCCAACTGCTCGAACCGGTCATAAGCGTCCTGGACGAGCCGAACTGTCTGCCGGATCGTGAGGCGTTTGTCACGGCTCATTTAAATTCATCCCCTTCTTCTTTCTGCATCCAGCAGGTGTGGGTTCTCATAGGTGTGGGTTCTCATAGATGTTGCCGATGACTTCCGGCAATTCTGTCCGATGCAATAAATCTACGAATTTACCATTCTTGTCACGAACCGCCCAATATCCCTTTTCGTTCCAATAAACCTCACTCGTCAGCGTTTCAAGTGTTACGGGATCCATATGTTGAATTAAGTCAGTCTCATAAATCTCCTTGCCGTTCTTCTCCTTCCGGTGCTTTTGTGCCGGGACATATCTTTTCCGCTTGCCACCATAACTTTCTGCATCTTCTGCAAATTTGAACCGGATTTTTTCCGACATATGCCCAATCATGCCCGTTGTTTTGAGCAATCCATTCTTTCTCCCATTCCAGCATTTCGTACAACGTCGCAATGTCCACAGTAACCCCTCCCGATTAAAATTCACACCTCCCGTTTTTGCAATCGTTGCCGTATACCCGCGACTCATCCGCATCAAACGCGCCGGATTGGATTTCGCTCACGAATTCTTCAAGCGCAATAGACGCTTCGTACATTTCTTTTTGTTTTGAAACCACGCCTTGCCTTTTCCATTCCTCGCTGCGGTTACGAAACCATTCGATTCTGCTTTTCGCGCTATTCAACACCGCTTTCTTGCTCAGGTATTCACTCACTTGTGTTCGCTCCTTTCTTTCACCACTCAAACGTCTGATTCATTGCTACTTGCTTCCACCGATAGGTTTAACAGGTTCGATTTTTCGTCAATTCTGTTTTGACGATGTGCGGCTCCGCTCGTTCAAGCATATACTTCATCATGATTACTCACCACTCACACTTCCCGCCTGGGCAATCGTTGCCGAACTTTTTCTTGCAACTCCAGCGGCGGCACCCAATTAAATCCGAACATATCGAAAAAAGAATCATTGCTCATCGTCAACCAGCATTTTGTTAGATATTCCTTTTTGTAAATTTTCTGCTTATTACCTTTGATCGCGACTATTGAGTCCCCGCGATCATAAGTCTTAACGATCATGCACTCGCCTCCTCACCAAACCGAACTTGCAAGTATCACCGGAAAAGAATCGGCCTCA